>CAXUKA010000044.1:0-26556 GCA_964251335.1 uncultured Hymenobacter sp. | reverse complement strand
CGCGCCTTATTCTGGTTTTCATCGAGCGAAATCAGTACGAAGGCGACTTTGCTCGTGTCCACTTTTTGGTAGAGGGCTTGCAGGCCCGGCATTTCGGCCAGGCAGGGCGGGCACCAGCTAGCCCAGAGGTTCACCAGCACTACTTTGCCCCGAAACTGGCTGAGGTTGGCCGGGCGGCCATCTACCGTAACAAGCGGCAGACTGAGCGGGTAGCTGCGCTCGCTAGCAAACTGTACAGGCAGCGCATCAGCGGGCGGGATGGGCGGCGTGGCGCGCCAGAGGCCGGTGGCCAGCAGGCCACGCTGCATGGTGCTCAGTACGGGCTGGCGCAGGTCAGTGCCCATCACCACGGCGAAGGCGGCGAAGAACAGCAATTCGCCCCAGTTTTTGCGAAGCCAAGTATTCATAATCACGTCAATATAAAAACCGTCATGCTGAGCTTGTCGAAGCATCTCACTTGGTGCAGTAAATCTAGACGTTAGAAATTACTGCGCCCTGCGAGATGCTTCGACAAGCTCAGCATGACGGTTTTAGTTTTTCGCTGGCAAGCTAAAGCTTATCCTACATTCGCTACCACGCTGGCGGGCTGCACTTTTACCAGCTCTTCAAATTGCGCCTCGCGCGCTTCGATTTCCTCTTGCGTGAGGTTCAGCAAGCGCTCGGTGCCGAACTTCTCGACGCAGAACGAAGCCATGGCCGAGCCGTGGATAACGGCGCGCTTCACGTTCTCGAACGAGCAGTCATCCGTAGCGGCGATGTGGCCGATGAAGCCGCCCGCGAAGGTGTCGCCCGCGCCGGTGGGGTCAAATACTTCTTCCAGCGGCAGGGCCGGGGCGTAGAATACTTTGTTTTTATGGAACAGCAAGGCACCGTGCTCACCTTTCTTGATAATCAAGAACTTGGGGCCGAACATCAGGATTTTGCGGGCTGCTTTCACCAGCGAGTACTCGCCGGAAAGCTGGCGGGCTTCCTCGTCGTTGATGCTGAGTACGTCGACCATTTCGATGGTGGCCAGCAGCTCTTCAGCGGCTACGTCCATCCAGAAGTTCATGGTATCGAGCACGATGAGCTTGGGGCGGTTGACGAGGCGCTGAATGACGAGGCGCTGCACCTGCGGGGCCAGGTTGCCCAGCATCAGGTACTTGCAGTCCTGGTACGAGTCGGGGATGATGGGGTCGAACGAGCCGAGCACGTTGAGCTCAGTGGTGATGGTTTCGCGCGAGTTGAGGTCTTTGTTGTACTTGCCCGACCAGAAAAACGACTTTTCATCGGGTTTGATTTGCAGGCCCTCCGTGTCTACGCCGTGCTCTTCCAGAGTCAGGATATCGGACTGCGGAAAATCGCCGCCCACGACAGCCACCAGATTTACTGGCTTGGTCGAGTACGAAGCCGACAGGCTGATATAGGTAGCCGCGCCGCCAATGATTTTGTCAGTTTTGCCAAAAGGCGTTTCCAGCGCGTCGAACGCTACGGAGCCAATTACGAGGAGACTCATTTGCGAAGAATGAGGAGGTTAATAAAAGGTGAACTTGTGCGCAACGGCGCAAATAACAAAAAAAGTCCCCGGATTCGCATCCGGGGACTTTCATGCGGGTAAATAATGGGGCTCGAACCCACGACCTTCGGAATCACAATCCGACGCTCTAACCAGCTGAGCTATATCTACCGTGTGTGGTTTGGGACTGCAAAGATACGAGGCTGGTCGTTTTATGCAAGGTTTTTCGGCAAAAAAATACAGTAGCGCGAAGCTCCCGCTTCGCGTCCGAGCGCAGTAAGGAGCCGCGTCTGGTTCGTACCCAAGCAGTTCCGTCTGGTCGTAAATACTCGCTTCGCTCGTTACGCGAAGCGGGAGCTTCGCGCTACTGTGCCGACCTTTGCAAGATGGATACCCTTGCCACCTTCGCCGATTTCAAACTTAACAAGCAGCTACTCACGGCCGTAGCCGATGCCGGTTTCACCGAGCCCACGCCCGTACAGGTGCAAACCATTCCGCTGCTGCTGGCTGGGCACGATGTGCTGGGCATTGCCCAAACCGGCACCGGCAAAACGGCGGCCTTCGGCTTACCGCTGCTTATGAAGGTGAAATACGCGCAGGGCGAACACCCCCGCGCCCTGATACTGGCCCCCACCCGCGAACTGGCCATTCAGCTCGAAAAACACTTGAAAGTGCTGGCTGCGAATACTGATATCCGCATTTTTGCCATCTACGGTGGGCTGGGGCCGAAGACGCAGATTGAGACGATACAAGCGGGCCTGGATATTCTGGTAGCCACGCCGGGCCGCCTCATGGAGATTTATCTCAAGGGCGACTTGGTGCTAAAGAACCTGCAAACGCTGGTGCTTGATGAGGCCGATAAAATGATGGATATGGGCTTCATGCCCCAAATCCGGCGCATCCTCGAAATCATTCCGCGCAAACGCCAGAACGTGCTTTTCTCGGCCACGATGCCCGCACGGGTTACGGTGCTCAGCGAGGAATTTTTGGAATTCCCGATGCGCGTGGAGGTTTCGCCGCCCGCCCAAACGGCTCAAACCATCACGCAGAGCTTATATGAAGTGCCCAATCTGGCCACTAAGATTAACCTGCTCGAACACCTGCTGCACCGCGACGCGGCCGAAATGACGCGGGTGCTGCTCTTCACCCGCACCAAGGAAAACGCCGACCAGGTGGCCGCCTTTCTCAAGCGCAAAGCACCCGTGGGCGAGGTGCGCGTGATACACGGCAACAAGGGCCAAAACGCCCGCATGAACAGCATGGACGCCTTCAAGGAGGGCAATGTGCGCTACCTGGTGGCGACCGATGTAGCGGCGCGTGGCATCGATGTGCCGCAGGTAAGCCACGTTGTCAACTTCGATGTGCCGCTGATTTATGACGACTATGTGCACCGCATTGGGCGCACGGGGCGGGCGCGGCACGCAGGCGCGGCCATCACCTTTGTTGACCCCACCGAGCGGCAGCACATGGAGAAGATTGCTGAGCTTATCAATCAGCAAATTCCGCTGCTGCCCATGCCGGAAGAAGTGGCGACCACCAACACGCCCTTCGTAGAAAAGCAGGTGCAAGACCGTGCCCTCGACGAGCAGCGCCGCCGCGCCGACCCAGAGTACAAAGGCGCTTTCCACGAGAAAAAGGAGTGGATAAAGCCCGGCGTAACGATTGATAAGCGCACCGGCAAGGCCTTCGATGAAGGCAAGCACCACAAGAAAAGCCAGAAAGGCAACAAGAAAAATGTCGGCAAAAAAGGCGGCTCGTCGCCCGCAATGAAGGCGCTGAAGCGGCGCGGCCAAAACCGTAAATAACAGCAAAAGGCCCCCAGCTTATATGTAAGATGGGGGCCTTTTGCTGTTATTTGCACCTATAACTCGGTTGCCGAATCGGTTGTCGAGCGGCTCGACGTAACATCGCCGATAGAGGTAATGGCTTGCGAAATGCGCTGGCCTTGCGAGGCTATCGGCTCGCGGCCTTCGGCCCCCGTGAGGAAGCGGTACGTGACGCCGGCGATGGCCGCGCCCACCAGCGGCGCTACCCAAAATAGCCATAATTGGCTCAGCGCCAGTCCGCCCACAAATAAGGCCGGCCCAGTAGAGCGCGCCGGATTGACAGATGTATTCGTAACCGGAATGCTGATGAGGTGAATGAGCGTGAGGCCCAGGCCGATAGCCAGTGGGCCAAAGCCCTTGGCGGCCCGGCGGTCGGTAGCCCCCAAAATGATGAAGAGAAACATCATCGTCATTACTACCTCGGTTACGAAAGCGGCTACTAGGTTGAAATTGCCGGGCGAGCCGACACCGTAGCCATTGGCAGCCAAGCCATTGGCAGCTAGGCTATAAGCCGGACTGCCGCTGGCAATGAGGTAGAGCACGCCCGCCCCAGCCGTAGCCCCTACCACCTGCACGATAATGTAGGGCAGCACGAACCTTGGCCCCTGCCGCCCAGCTAGCCAGAGGCCTACCGTCACGGCCGGGTTAAAGTGCCCACCCGAAATGTGCCCGAAGGCAAACGCCATCGTGAGCACTGTGAGGCCAAACGCCAGCGACACACCCAGCAGCCCAATGCCCACGTGCGGAAAAGCCGCCGCCAGCACCGCACTACCGCAGCCGCCCAGCACCAGCCAGAAGGTACCCAAAAACTCCACACCCAGGCGCTGGCCCAGCGTAGGCGCTACGAAACCAAGCTGCTCTTCGAGCTCGGAGGCATTAATATCAGAAGTAGTAGTGGCCATTGGCAAGGGTGGGCGTAACGTGAAATCAATACTGATTTCGCCCTATACGCCAATTATTTGCCGACAATGAAATTTAAGCTCTTTTTTCTTGAATAAGCGCAGCAGTTATCTTGCTGCTGCTATTGCCACGAATGTCCAGCGGGGCGCTACTGACAGCTATCAGATAGCCAGTCCATTCTGTTATTTCTCAATCACCACTTCCGGGCTACTCCGCCTTGGCCTTTAGCCGCAGCTTCCTTAACCCCTTATGATTAAGCTAGAATCCTTTACCCCTGCCGATTTTGCGCAGCTTATTGCCTGGGTCGATAACGAGCAGTTGCTGCATGAGTGGAGCGGCTCGCTTTTTTCGTTTCCGCTGACACCCGGCGCGCTGGACTGGTATATCGAAGGAGCCAACGACTTTGCTAATCCTGAGGTGTTTATCTACAAAGCGGTAGAAGACGAAACCGGGCAGACCGTGGGCCACATTTCGCTGGGCGGCATCAGCGAGCAAAACCGCTCGGGGCGCATTTCGCGGGTGCTGGTGGGCCAAGGCACCGGCCGTGGCTACTGCGCCGCCATGGTGCGGGCCTTGCTGCGCATTGGCTTCGAGGAGCTGCGCCTGCACCGTATTGAGCTGGGCGTGTACGATTTCAACCGCGGCGCTATTCGCTGCTATGAGAAATGCGGCTTGCGCATAGACGGCGTGCTACGCGACGTAGTGCGCCATGACGATGCCTACTGGAGCCTGGTCGAGATGAGTATTCTTGAAGCGGAATGGGTAGCGCAGCAAGTAGTCCCGTCCGGCTAGTAGCCGTCGCTTGGTACAGACGCAGCATTAAAGAGCTTCTTTAAGCTCTGCCTCAAATTTTTGTAAGGTGATGACCGAGGGTAGTCTTATTAAACTATCGATATCGCCATAAACCAGCTGCATTTTCTAGTTGACAGAAAGCCAATATTCACCACAGATTGATACAGAATAATTAGCTGATTTTGCTGAGCCTTCGGCTGTGCTACTCAGCGCCATAATGTACTCTTTGCCTAACGCAAAAGAACTTACATAAGGCCGACATTGCATTCCATCATCCCCCCATATTGTAATGGCAGACTTCACGACCTTCCCTTTGTAGACCTTTAGCACGGTGGCGGCCATAGCCGAGGCAGAAGCTCCGGCACTTTGCTTTTCTAGCGATTTATATTTTATAATCCTCACTAGCACAATAGCTTCAGCCCTACGAGCCACTTCATAAATGGCCCGCCGTGATTGCAATCGCAAGCAATGTGCTTCGGTATAAAAGAAGCTACAACGAGTACCGGGAGAAGCAGCAGCGATTTCATCAATCTAACTCGATTAGTGTTACGCGGAGAAACCCAACTACACTGCCCTAATGATGCAGCAAGTGCCCAATGCGGTCGCTGGCCAGCGTGAGGATGCCGCCCCAGAGTACGGCGCTCCAGAGCATGTGCAGCAGAATGCGCTGGCGCGGCACGCCTAGCAGCGTAGCAATAGCAGTGCCGCCGATGGGCGAAAGCAAAATAGGCGTCAGAAAGGCGATACCACCCATGCCAAACCGCTTGAAAATCTTGATGATGCTACGCGAGCGCTTCGAGAAAACCGGGGCGCGCCGTAGCCGGCGCTGCTGCTGCCGGTGGCGCACCCAGGTGCGCCCGATGCCGGAGAAGATAAACACGCTCGTCATCATGCCCGCCACCGTGAGGGCCAGCGTAGTCCAGAAATCCAGGCCCATGCGGCTGCCCGCCAGTGGTCCGCCCAGAAACTTAACCGTGCTGAGCAGAAAGACGGAAGCCCATTTGGCGGCGTGAGGAAGCACTAGCGGAAGACTAAGTGAACGAAAGGAGTACAACCAGACGGTGGCCCGACAAAAATACCGTTTTTGGGCAAGGTGCGCACTAGCAAGCTTGCTTAGTAACGGCAACTATGCGAAGTCCGTGCCTGCTTTTGCGGATTATAATTTGCTGCCGAAAGCCAGGTCACCGGCATCGCCCAGGCCGGGAATAATGTAGGCTTGCTCATTAAGTTTCTCATCGACTGCGGCTACCCATAAGGTGGTTTCAGGAATTTCCCGCATCACGTAGGCTACGCCTTCGGGTGAGGCGATAACGGCCGCAATGTGCACTTGGCGCGGGGTGCCGAAGCGTAGCATGGCCCGGTAGGTCTGCACTAGGCTTTTGCCAGTGGCCAGCATGGGGTCGACCAGGATAAGCACGCGCTCGTCGAGGCGCGGGGCCGAGAGGTAGTCGAGCTGCACCTGCACCTGGGCGGTGCCCTCGATGCGGTAGGCAGCGGCGAAGGCGCTCGGCGACTGGTCGAAATAATTCAGAAAGCCTTGATGAAACGGCAGGCCAGCCCGCAGCACGGTGGCCAGCACCGGAAAATCGCGCAGTAGCTGGCTGGGAGCTTCGCCTAGCGGCGTTTTCACCGATTGCGGCGTGTAGCTGAGTTGCGCGCTGATGCGGGTGGCAATAATTTCGCCTAGGCGCTGAAGGTTACGGCGGAAACGAAGGCTGTCTTTTTGGATGTCTACATCGCGCAGCTCGGCCAGAAAGTGGTTGGCTATGCTCGGCTCGGCGCATACAACGTGCAGCCGCTCAATTTCTTGTTGGGGAACAGCAGGCGAAGTTAGGGGCGCATCCATCGGAGAAACCACGGGGGTTGGGTAAGCGTGAGAGTAATATAAGGTACGGGCTGGGACCCAAAATTGGCGAAGAACCTGCCAATAGCGGGCAAGCTACCGCCTTCGAAGTCGAAGAGTTTACCCGGTTCGCCGGCGTAGCGGCGCAGCATATCATCGATTAGTAGCAACGGGGCGCTGGCCGTGCGGCCGGCCGGCGAAGCAGCCGCAAACAAATAAATCAGGCCGCCCGTGTGGCGCACAAATAGCGCTCCGGCTAACAATTCATTGGTAGCCGGGTGGCGCACCTGGCGCAGCTCGGCTAGCCCGCGCGCTTGCAGCGCGGCGTAAAGCCGGTGCAGCGGCGCGTAATGACGCGGATGCAGGCCGGTGTGGCCGGGGCCACGATAGGTAAGAAACAGCGTAACTAGTTCGACCAACTCGGCGCCGGCAGTTGCTTGCAGGGGCTGCGGCAGTTCTTGGTTTTTGCGTAGGCGGCGGCGATAGTCGGCGGCGTAGCCCTTGTGCAGAGTAGCGTAGTCCTTTCCTAAATCGAGGTGATACGTGAGTCGCTCGGCAGCCACAAAGCCGGGCGGCAGCACGAACGGCTCAGCGAAGGGCGCTAGCTGCTGGTAAAAGCGGCTGCATTTTTTCGCTACCAAAGCCAGATATTCGGCTAGACTGCGGTGTTGGCTTTCCGCAGTCAAGACTAAGCCCAGCTGCTGGGTAAACAGCGGTTGATACGCCACCCAGCCCCACGGCCGCCATTTCAGCGGCAGCGGCAGCAGCGAGCGGTACTCGCCGCCCGGCCCCAGCTCGACCACGGCACTCCAGCGCCCGGCCGTGGCGGCCAGCCACCACGCCTGCACGTAGGGCGGCGCGCCGAGGCTAGCCGCTACGCAGGCATCCCAACGGGCAAGGTCGAGGGCAGAAAAAGAGAGCAGACGCAGCACAGAAAATAGGGCCAAGCCAAGCAGCAGGCCGGGGCCAAAGGTCGGGCCAGAATCCGGCTCGGCGGCTAGTGACGTAATTTTGTGGTTCCTGCCCCGTTCGGGTAGTCTTCTATATTGGATGAAACACTACCTGTTATTGCTTTTGCTGGGGCTGGCGGGCCGCCTCGCCGCTCAGACACCCGCGCCCTCTTCTCCCCCACCCGCCTCGGGCACGGCCAACTGGTACATCTTCAACCAGCCGCTCGACGCTACGCCTAACACCAAGCGCCCTGCTACGAAGGAAACCAAAACATCGGCTACCGTAAGCGTTCCCGCGCCTGCGCCGCACCAGCCGCGTGCCACCAAGGCCTCCGTGCGCAGCCATGAGTATCAGGGCGCGCTCTACGTGCCGCTCGACCCCAATACCTACCGGCTGCTCGACCGCTACGCCATCAAGTACGGCCCCGACTCGCTGCAAGACCCGCACACCAGCGTGCGGCCCTACACCCGGGCCGCCGCCGTGCACCTCGGCGAGCGCATGCTGAGCGGCGATACGCTCGCCTACAATCAAGGCGCACTGTCGCGGGCCGACCGCTTCAATGCACAGTACCTGCTGAAAGACAATTGGATGCACTCGGCAGTGGGCGACAGCCTGAATGTGAGCAAGCAGCCGATACTCACGTATTTCTACCGCGACCAGACCGACCTCTACCACGTTCAGACCAGGGACTTCACCTTTCGCCTCAACCCTGTGCTGCTGCTGCAAGGCGGCCGGGATAGCGGCACGGGCAGCATCGACGGCCTGCGCTACGTGAATACGCGAGGCATCACCTTCGAGGGTACCATTGACCAGCGATTGGGTTTCTATGCTTTCCTGACCGATAACCAAGAGGCCGTACCCGGCTGGGTATATAATTACACGCGGCTTATCAACCCTAACATACCCTACGCACCGCACGAAGGATATAGTAAAAACTTCAAAAACAAGGCTGACCAGTTCGACTTCTTCACGGCGCGGGGCGGCATCACCTTCGCGGCCACCAAGCACATTAATGTGCAGCTGGCCCACGACCGCAATTTTATCGGCAACGGCTACCGCTCGCTGATTTTAAGCGATTTTAGCGCGCCGTATTTTTTCCTGAAAATCAATACGCGGATTTGGAAATTCAATTACCAAAACCTCTTTGCTGAGCTCACGGCCCGGCGTAGTATTTCAGGCCTCGACTCGTTGTTTCCTAAGAAATACCTGACCCTGCACCACCTGAGCCTCGATGTCACCAATAATTTCAACATCGGCGTATTCGAGTCGGAAGTATCGGGCGGGCCGGGGCGTGGGCTAGAACTACAGTATTTGAATCCGGTTATCTTCTACCGCTCAATTGAGCAAAACGTGGGCTCGACAGATAACGCCTTGCTCGGGCTCGATTTTAAGTGGAACATCAAGCACCGGGCCCAGCTTTACGGCCAGCTGGTACTCGACGAGTTTAAGCTGAGCGAAATCCGGTCGGGCAATGGCTGGTGGGCCAATAAGCAAGCCATCCAGCTCGGCGGCAAGCTGCTCGATGTGGCCGGCGTACGCAACCTCGACCTACAGCTCGAATTCAATTACATTCGCCCCTATACCTACCAGCACGAGAACTCTTACACCGACTACCAGCATTACCAGCAGCCCCTGGCCCACCCTATGGGTGCCAACCTTACGGAGATACTCGGCGTGCTCAGCTACCAGCCGCTGCCCCGCCTGAGCGTAGTAGGCAAGTTTTTCTACACAGTGCAAGGACTTGATGCACTGGCTACTACTTCCACTGCCTACAACAATAATGGTGGTAACGTGCTGCTTTCCTATAATACCCGTGCTCTCTCTACCACGCCGGGCATCGACGCTGAGCACGGCTACCGTGTGGGCAACGGCGACAAAAATCACTTGCTGCACGCCGATTTCACGGCTACCTACCAGCCGCGCCTCAACTTGTTTTTGGATGCCACGCTCATTGCCCGGCACCAGTCGCTTGACCAGCCTACTTACTACGGCGCGGTGAGCGGCAATGAGGTGTACGCCTCGCTGGCTGTGCGCTGGAATATCGCTCAGCGCCTGCACGAATTCTAGACCGCAGATTAAACGGATTTCGCAGATACGCCCCTGCGGGGCTGACTGTCTCTTTTTGAGTGTATTTATAGTTATGGAGGGTACTACTTTTTTATATCGGCCCGTCAACCAAGCTGAATTGGATTTAATAGAGGCGAGTGAGTGGCGGGCTTTTCCGCCCCGGCTGCCCGAGCAGCCTATTTTCTATCCGGTACTGAATGAAGAATACGCCATCCAGATAAGCCGCGACTGGAACGTGCCCTATTACGGCGCGGGCTATGTAGTGCGCTTTTCCGTTGACAGTGACTATCTAACGCAGTTCGCAGTGCAGAATGTAGGCGATGCCCAGCACAACGAGCTATGGGTGCCAGCCGAGCAACTAGCCGAATTCAATCAACATATCCAAGGATTAATCGAAATAACGGCCACGTTCCTACGTCAGCATTAGCCGCTCTGCCAAGCCAGCCGCGCAGCGGTGTATCTGCGAAATCCGTTTAATCCGTTAACTCTGCGGTCCATGAAAGTCTATTTACGCCTGCTCCAATTTGCCCGGCCCTACGGCGACTTCTTGCCGCTGTACCTCGTGTACATGGTGCTAGGCATCTTTTTCGGTATTGCCAACTTCACGTTGGTTATTCCGCTGCTCAATGTGCTCTTTGGGACTACCGATACCCATACGGCCACTGCGCCGGCCGTGCTGCCGCACTTCGCGCTGACTATTGACTACATCAAGGACGTTTTCAACTTCTACTTCAGCCGCATTATGGCGACGCAGGGCAAGCGCGGCGCGCTGGCTTATGTATGCGGTGTCATCATTGCCTCAGTGTTTTTCAGCAATGTGTTCCGCTACCTGGGCGGCAAGCTGCTGACCAAAGTGCGTGCCCGCGTGGTGCAAAACCTGCGCGATGTGCTCTACAACCGCATTCTCGACCTGGAACTGGGCTACTTCTCCAACGAGCGCAAGGGCGACCTCATGTCGCGCCTCACCAACGACGTGCATGAGGTCGAAATATCGGTCGTGAATACTCTCACAGCCGTGTTTAAGGAGCCACTGACGATTATCGGATTCTTCGTATTGCTGTTCAGCATGTCGGCCAAGCTCACCATTTTCACGCTGGTGCTGCTACCGCTTTCGGGCGGTATTATCGCCAGTGTGGCCAAGCGCCTGCGGCGGCAGGCGGCCCTGAGCCAGAGCACGCTTGGCTCGATGCTATCGGTAATTGATGAAACGCTGGGCAGCATCCGGGTTATCAAAGGCTTTAATGCGCAGAAGTATATTCTGAGTAAGTTCCGGGCGCAGAACGACTTGTATGCCCAAACAACCCAAAGCATCGACAATACCCGCGACCTGGCATCGCCCTTTTCGGAGTTTGCGGGCGTGGCAGTGGTAGCGGGGCTACTGTACTACGGCGGCTCGCTGGTGCTAAGCGGAGATGCCGGCTTGTCAGCCTCGGCGTTCATTACCTACATCATCCTCTTTTCGCAGATTCTGACGCCAGCCAAAGCTCTCTCAGGCGCATTCAGCAACATCCAGCGCGGGCTGGTATCGGGCGAGCGCGTGCTACGTGTGATTGATACTGAGCCTACCATTCGCGACCGGCCCGATGCGCGGGTATTGCCCGATTTTGCCCAGCAGATTGAGCTGCGCGACGTGAGCTTTACCTACGGCGACAAGCCCGTACTCTACGACCTCAACCTGACCATCAAAAAAGGCCATACTGTAGCGCTCGTCGGCCCTAGCGGTGGCGGCAAAAGCACGCTGGCCGACCTATTGCCGCGCTTCTACGACCCCTCGGCGGGCCAGTTGCTCATTGATGGGCACGACGTGCGCGACTGTACCCTGCACTCGGTGCGCGACCAGATGGGCATCGTAACGCAGGAGAGCATCCTGTTCAACGACACGATTTATAACAACATCAAATTCAACACCGAAGCCACGGAGGATGAAGTAATTGCCGCCGCCAAAACGGCCAATGCCCACGACTTTATCATGCAGGCGGCCGACGGCTACCAGACTATGATTGGTGACCGGGGCGGGCGGCTCTCGGGTGGGCAGCGGCAGCGCCTCAGCATTGCCCGTGCCATCTTGCGCAACCCGCCCATTCTCATCCTCGATGAGGCCACTTCAGCCCTCGACACTGAGAGCGAAAAGCTGGTGCAGGAAGCCCTCACGCGCCTCATGGCGTCGCGCACGTCGCTGGTTATTGCGCACCGCCTCAGCACGGTACGCCACGCCGATGAGATAATCGTGCTCCAACACGGCCGCATAGTAGAGCGCGGCACCCACGACGAGCTATTGCGCCACGACGGCGGCCTCTACCAGCGCCTAAGCCAGCTTCAAACCAACGCGACACTGGTATAAGCGCTGCTAGTGAGCTACATTGAGCCACATAAGGAAGGGCTACGCTGTTCTCCCTATCTTTCGGCCATAATTAACGCTTTTTTCCATGCTTGCCCTCAAACGTATTGTGACCGTTGCCGTGATGGTGTATTTGCTGTTGGCACTGTTGTTTCTGCTGTTTCCGGCGGTGCGTAGCAGCGTAGCAGGGCTGGGCGGAACCGGCTCGCCAGTAGACGATGAACGCAATTTCTTCCACGTACTCTCCCTTATCGGAGCGGTAATGCTAGCCTTACAGCTGGTGGTTGAAAACCTTGACAGCAGCCTGCTGCGCCGCGAAGTGGGCAAGCAAGATGGCAAGATTAACGAGCTGAAAGCTAAGCTCTACGACACGCACCAATCAACCGCAACAGCGGCCCCAACTGCTTTGGCTAGTGCGCACCAACCGAGCGTTTCGTACCCTACCGCTGCCTCGGCTGCCGCTGCTGCCGAGCGTGAGCCCCACCCCACCAACCCGCCGGCTACTCCGCCTACCTACTAATTTTTATCCGTGTCCGACTCCGTCGCCCCTACCCTACTGGCTGGCCTCGTCCAAGCCGAACTGACTGAAGCCCGCAATGTTCTCGACCAGTTTCTGGCCGACGACCGCAACCTCGCCTGCATCGCCGAAGCCGCTGAACTCGTCGCCAACAGCCTCAAAAACGGCGGCAAAGTGCTGACCTGCGGCAACGGCGGCAGCCTCTGCGACGCCCAGCACTTTGCCGAAGAGCTAAGCGGCCGCTACCGCCAGGACCGCCCCGCGCTGGCCGCCATCGCCCTCACCGAAGCCTCGCACATGACCTGCGTGGCCAACGACTACGGCTTCGAGTTCGTGTTCAGCCGCTTTGTGCAGGCCCTCGGCCGCCGGGGCGACGTACTGCTCGCCATCAGCACCAGCGGCAATTCGCCCAACATCCTCAACGCTGCCGAAGCCGCCAAAGCCGCTGGCATGCAAGTAGTAAGCCTCACCGGCAAAAACGGCGGCAAGCTCGCCGACCTCAGCGACATCGAAATTCGGGTGCCGCATTTCGGCTTTGCCGACCGCATTCAGGAGGTGCATATCAAGGCCATCCACATCATGATATTGCTGATTGAGAAGCTGATGTTCTAGCTTTTCTTCCTAAAAAAGGCCACCCTGCGGGTGGCCTTTTTGTTTGCTGAGAGGTAGCTATTGCACCACCACGCGGCGGCTGGCACGGGCCCCGTTGGCCGCTTCGGCCTCAGCTAGGTACAAGCCTACGGGCAGCACTGGCAGCGTAGCGGGCTGGCCATTAGGCACCTCCCTCGATGCTACCACCCGGCCCGTAGCATCGCGCAGCGTGAGCTGGAGCGGCTGCGCGGCGGCCACCCCGGCTAGCTCGAAGCGCAACAGCTGACCAGCCGCCGCCGGGTTGGGCCAGGCGGTGAGGCCGCCCGTGGCTACTTCGCGGGCGGCCGTTGTGGCCAGTGGAATAGCAGTTTCGGCCGAGTAGTATACCAGTGTGGGGGTGGTAAAGCTGCTGTTGGCGTAGTTGAAGACCATGACGGGCTGCGCGGCGTTCTGACGGTAATAGCTCTGCTCGAAATAGTAGGAGAGGCTGCCTTGCGTTTGGCCGAAAGCAGCCAGTATAAGAGGCGGAGCCGGCTGGTTGTTGAGGTAAAAGCTGTCTTGCTCCACCACGCGCGTTCGCTTCAGCAGCACCGGAATGGGAGCCGAGCCAGCCGCCGAGCCGGCTACCGGAATTCGCACCGTGCCCCAGCCCGCCACCGAGTCCACGGTGGTGATGCGCTGCACGTAGCGCAAAGGGGCTTGGTTGTACCCCAAAATCTGCGCGGTGAGCGTGCCATTGGTGCTGACGCGGCTACTGCGCGCCAGGCGAGTAGTGCTGGTTAGCGGCAGCGGGACCTGCACATCGCTTAGTGCGGTAGTTTGCGCCGGAATGACAAATACGTCGTTGGGACCACCCGTGGTAGCAGCTAGCGAAAAGCTCTGGGCAGGCAGCACCACCCCAAGCGTAGCAAACCCTGTGGTAATAAAACCTTCGTAATACGTGCGCTGGATGCTAAAAGGCCCAAACGAGCCGGCGTACGTACGGGTCCGGATGCTGCTGGCAAAGGGCGGCGTGCCCGACACGCTGGCATAGCTATTCGTAAACACGCTGCCAGTCGGAGTGATGCCCCGGTAGTCCCAGGTCTGGTTGGCCCCGGTTTGGGGCGTAGCTACGCCCGCCGGGGTGGCGCTTTGGTAGCGGTCTACCGAGGCGGCAGTAGCCGTGTATTGAGCAGCCGTAATTGTAATGGCGCTTTGGGCGCAAGCGCTGCCACTGGCCAGCAGGCAGCAAAAGAAGAAGTGCTTCATAGCAGGGAGAAGGATAAATAAATTGATGCTAAAATAATATAAATGCCATATATTATCTTATTTAACAAATAGATTTCCGGCACTATTTCTAGATTCTTCTGGAATCAGGCAATTCTGAGCTGTCAGCTACCGCCCTACCTTATCGGCACCCGTGCAACTTGTGGCCAGATGGGGCCGGCCGTAGGCTACCGGGCCGCTAACTTCGCCGTGTGTAGTACTACCACTCGTGGTGGATTTATTTATTTTTATGCTTACTAAAACCTTCGGCTCGGCCGTGCAAGGCGTTAATGCCTACACTATTACCATCGAAGTGGTGGTTTCGGCCGGAACGAATTTTTACGTGGTCGGCCTGCCCGACAACGCGATTAAGGAAAGCCAGCAGCGCATTGAGTCGGCCCTGAAGCTGCGCGGCTACCGCATGCCGCGCACCAAAGTGGTGGTGAACATGGCCCCAGCCGATATTCGCAAGGAAGGTGCCGCCTACGATTTGCCCATTGCGCTAGGCATTCTGCACGCTTCGCAGCAGCTAACTACCGACTTATTAAGCGACTACATCATCATGGGCGAGTTGTCGCTCGATGGTGCGTTACGGCCCATCAAAGGGGTGCTACCGATTGCCATTCAGGCGCGCAAAGAAGGCTTTAAAGGATTTATCCTGCCGAAAGAAAACGCTCAGGAAGCCGCCATTGTCAACAACCTCGACGTGATTCCGGTCGAGACGATGCAGCAAGCCATCGACTTCTTCGAAGGCCGCGAAACGATTGAGCCAGTGCGCATTGACACCCGCGATATTTTCCAGCACACGGCCAACCAATACGCCGCCGACTTTGCCGACGTGCAGGGCCAGGAAAATATCAAACGGGCGCTTGAGATTGCGGCGGCTGGCGGGCACAACGTTATCATGATAGGGCCACCCGGCGCGGGCAAAACCATGCTGGCCAAGCGCTTACCTACCATCCTACCACCCCTGAATATGCAGGAGGCGCTGGAAACCACCAAAATTCACTCGGTGGCCGGCAAGCTTGGTACGGGCCAGGGCCTACTCAACCAACGGCCTTTCCGGGCTCCGCACCACACTATTTCCGATGTGGCGCTGGTGGGTGGCGGCGGCAACCCGCAACCGGGCGAAATCTCGCTTTCGCACAACGGTGTGCTGTTTCTGGATGAATTACCCGAGTTTAAACGCACGGTATTGGAGGTGATGCGCCAACCTTTGGAGGAGCGCCGCGTCACGATTTCGCGGGCGAAAATCAGCATCGATTTTCCGGCGAATTTCATGTTGATAGCAAGCATGAACCCCTGTCCCTGTGGATATTATAATCATCCAGACAAAGAGTGCGTATGTGGCCCCGGCGTGGTGCAAAAGTACTTAAATAAAGTTTCCGGCCCGCTGCTCGACCGCATCGACCTGCATGTTGAGGTTACTCCCGTGACGTTTGACCAGATGACGGAAACGCGCAAAGCCGAAACCAGCCACGACATTCAGCAGCGGGTGGAGAAGGCGCGAGAGGTACAAACTCAGCGCTTCACCGACTTCCCCGATATTTATTCTAACGCCATGATGCCCTCGCAGATGGTGAAGGACATTTGCCAGATAAGTACCGATGGTCGCACGCTGCTCAAAACCGCCATGGAGCGCCTCGGACTCAGCGCCCGTGCCTACGACCGCATCCTGAAAGTAGCCCGCACTATCGCCGACTTGGCGGGCACCGAAGAAATTCAGATTCAACACTTGGCCGAGGCCATTCAGTACCGCAGCCTCGACCGCGAGGGCTGGGCCGGATAAAGCAACTCTATCGTGTATAAATCTATAGCTAAACCGCTGCTTTTCAAGCTAGACGCCGAGCGCGCCCACCACGTCGTTTTCGATAATCTGAAGCGCGCAGCTTCTCTACCCGGCTCAAAGGCCTTGCTGCGCGGCATCTACGATTACCAGCACCCCAGCCTGGAGCGCGAGGTTTTCGGTCTAAAATTCCCGAACCCCGTGGGCTTGGCGGCGGGCCTCGACAAAAACGCGGTGCTCACCGACGAGCTAGCGACGCTGGGTTTTGGCTTTGTGGAAATCGGGACGGTAACACCCCGGCCGCAGCCCGGCAACCCGCAGCCGCGCCTGTTTCGGCTACCGGCCGATGAGGCGTTGATAAACCGCATGGGCTTCAACAACGACGGGGCGACCGTAGTGGCCGAGCGCCTGCGGCAGCGCAAGAACCGCCAGCTTATCATCGGCGGCAACATTGGGAAGAATAAAGACACGCCCAACGAGCAGGCCGCCGATGACTACGTGGCCGCCTTCGAGGCGCTGGCCGAGGTAGTCGATTATTTCGTGGTCAATGTCAGCTCGCCCAATACGCCCGGCTTGCGCGAGCTGCAAGATAAAGAGCCGCTTATCAACTTGTTGCAGCAGGTGCAGGCACGCAATTTGGCGCGCCCTACGCCGCGCCCGCTACTACTCAAAATCGCGCCCGACCTTACCGACGCCCAGCTCGACGACATTCTGGAAATAGCCCGCGAAACCCAGCTTAGTGGCTTGGTGGCGACGAATACCACTATCGCCCGGCCCGAAAGCTTGCATACGCCCGCTGCTACCGTGGCAGCCATTGGTGCGGGCGGCCTCAGCGGGCGGCCCCTGCGCGAGCGGGCCACCGAGGTCATTCGCTACCTGCACCGGCGCAGCCAGGGCGGACTGCCCATTATCGGGGCGGGCGGCATTCATTCGGCACAGGATGCGCTGGACAAGCTGGCGGCCGGCGCTTCGCTGGTGCAGCTTTACACCGGCTTTATTTATGAAGGGCCGGGACTGGTGCGCCAGATAAATCGGGCGCTGGTGCCATAGCTACCCGCTGCTGCCGCACGCGCCACTGCCACCATACAATGATGGGCACGCCTACTGCCGTGGGCCACAAGAAGTTGAGCGGAAATGGGATAAAGTGCAGGCTAGTAACCGAAAACGCTGATACTGCCGCGATGTACGAAGCCATGAAGCCCGAAATGTGGTTGAGCAACCACTGATTTTTGGACCAATGGCCAGCTTTGGCGTAGCCGCGCAGCTGCCGAAATGCCGTGAACGCGCCGATACCGCCGAACACCGTTACGGGGATGTTGCCCGCTACCAAGCCGTAGCCTACGGTGCTCAAAAACACGGCCAGTCCCACGCCGGCCACGGCCCAATCGGTGGGGGCCACGCGGGCATCCCAGGCTAGGTGTTTTAGGAAGACGGAGCGGTAGCCGAAAGCCGCCATGTAGAGGCTGAACACCGCCGTGAGCAGTAAAAACAAGCTCTGAATGTGCTGCGCGCCAGCCAGCGCCGTGGTGCCGGCCACCACCATCGCCCCAAAGAAAACCTTGCCCCACAGCCGGTGCGCCGGCCCGCCCTTGCGCACGGCCAGCGCCACCGGAGCCACGAAGAAGCCAATGAACCCAGCCGTGATATGCAGCCAGCGATTAAGCAAAAAGAAGGTTTCCATGAGCGGGGCCGAGCCGGCAACTAAGTTGATGGCCGAAAGATGGTAGCTTCTGCTCGATTGTCCGTCAACTACTTACCCGAAACCGCACCAACTGCCGCTGAACCGTAATCCCGACCGACTGAAACAGCGCGCCCCCTCCTGCTTGCTACGGATGCCGCGCCAGCTTGGCCCCTACTTTAAACTCAATCACGTCGGCTGTGCCACGGTGGATTTTCAGGTCGATGGCCCCAAATACTACATCGGTAAACTGGTAGCGTAGTCCCAGCCGCTCGTAGTAGAAGCTGTTGGATTTGTAGGGATTATACACGTAAAAGCCTAGGTGCGACACAAACGCCAGCCGCCCAAACAGCAGCTCGTGGCCCAGGAAAACGCCTGCTTTCTTTACATCGACTAGCTTTTCCTGGTTGCGGATGGTGTCCTTTTGGGCGGCCAGCAGTGAGCGGTCGTAGAAGCCTTCGAAGCCCAGCAGCAAGTTGCTTTTGCGGTTGACGCGCCGGCCAGCGGCAATGGTGACGGAGTTGACCAAATATTTTTTAGTGTCGCTCACGCCGAGCTGTTTGTAGCCCATACTGGTGCTGGCCATCAGAAAGTTATGGCCTACATCGGCAGGATTGGGGGCCAGGTAGGCCACCATGGGGGCCGGGCGCTGCTGGTGGTAGTTGAGGCCCAGCACCAACGAAGGCAGGTTGACCCCAAAATTGGGCTTGGTGGTGGCTCCATTGGAGTAGTGGTTGAGGGCCACGCCCACCAGCAGCCCGAGGTGCTCGCTCAGGGCGTAGTCGTATTCCAGGCGCATTTGCAGCGTCGCATTCAGCGACGAGCTCACGATGGTATTCTTGCGGTTGGTTTGGATATCGAACGGATTGGTGAACCACGCCAGCCCCGTGCCAAGCCGGAAGCTCAGGTCTTGCCGCCGCGTGCGCAGGAAGGGCTTGCTGATATACACCGTGGCCGCGTAGCTACGGTCCAGAATGGGATTGTGGTAGTCGTAGTACACCAATGCCAAGCCCACTTTGGGGTACTTGTACCAGCCGTGCCAGGTAGCCGCGCCGGTGGTCTGGCGCTGAGCATTCAGCTCGAAGCCAGTGGGGTGCGAGGTTACCAAATGGCTAATGGCCGCCGTATGGTCGAGGATAAAACTACCCTGCGCATAGGCTCCTAGCACTAGTGGCGAGCGGGGCGCATGAACGGCCAATGAATCGTAAGCTACCTGAGTTGGTGCTACTTGTGCCAGCGCGGGGCAAACTGCCAGCAAAGCCAGCCCCAACACTTGGACACTCAAAAAATAATGGGCGAAATTTGGTCTCAATCGGACAGAAGGCATAAGGCTGGTAGCAAACCAGTTCCAAAAATACACGCCTATTCTGCATGGAAACTGCTATCCAGAATAAAACTAAATTTTGCCCAAATCGCAACCCTGCTTTCTTGAGGGTGGTATAAAGCGCACTTCCGGCCTACTACTTTTCTTTATTTCTTTATCCACGGCCGGTTTTATCCACATCTTTTTTCAGCCATGAAAAAAATCATTCTATCACTTGCCGTCCTAGCCAGCGCTGCTGGTGCTGCCAATGCACAGACCGGTATTAAACTAGGTATCAAAGGCGGCTTTAACGGTTCGACTTTCTCGGGAACCAACTCTAAAGGCTCGGAATACAAAGCAGGCTTTGCAGCCGGTGTATTCGCAAATTTCGGTATCACGGATAATTTCTCTATCCAACCTGAAGTTTTGTACTCGCAAAAGGGAGCTTCAATCGATGACGTCACAGTTAATGGTGTTCAGTTAAATGGGACTACCTTCAAACAAACACTTGGCTACCTGGACGTGCCTATCATGTTCCGGTATAACGTCGGCGCTGATGGCAAAGGCTTCTTTATTGAACTAGGCCCCCAAGGTAGCTTAGTTCTGCACAGCAAGCAGTTTACTCAGGTTGGTAGCAACAAAACGACCGATAACACTAGCACTGACCAACTGAATAAAGTACTTATTGGCTATGTAGGTGGCATTGGCTATCAAATCACTAGTGGCCTGCAACTTGGCTTGCGTTACACGGGTGACTTTGCGCAAATCTATAAGGACGGCAACAACAATCCGAACATCCACAACTCGGTATTCCAATTCCAAGTTGGCTACGCTTTCGGCGGCAAATAAGCTGCACTTTAGCATTAGCTAACCAGTTAAAAGCCGGCTACTATACTAGTAGCCGGCTTTTGTGCTTCTTATTGAGAACGTTAGTTTTTGAAGAATGCTGCGGGCAAGTTTTTTAGGCCATGATGGCAATAAATTTGCTAGCGTATTCACTTTCTATTCATTTTTGCAATGAACAAAATTATCCTTATTGCACCGGCTTTGATGCTAGGCCTCGGCACAACGGCCCATGCTCAGAAGCGGGGCCACAGCAGCGGCAGCAACGTATCGCTAGGCTTGAAGGCTGGCGCTTCGCTCACCAACTTTACCGGGGCCGATGCCCAGGGCTACGACAATCGCTTCGGATTTCACGCCGGTATTTTTGCCAACATCGGGATTAACTCGCTTTTTGCCTTCCAGCCCGAGCTATTGTACTCGCAAAAAGGCGCCAATTATTCAGGTTATTCCGACCGGTCGCTACGGCTGCACTATATCGACGTGCCGCTGGCTTTTCACGTCAATACAGGCGGCTTGTTTTTTGAAGCTGGCCCGCAAGTGGGCTTTCTGGTAGGAGCGAAATACCAAAATGGCAGCGCCACAGTCGATGCAAAGGATAGCTATAATAGCGTTGATTTTGGTTATTTATTTGGCTTGGGCTACCAGCTCAAGCACGGCTTGGGCGTGGGGCTGCGCTACAATGGCGGCTTCACGAATGCTGAGCAGCCAGTGCTGCAAACTCCAACGGTGACCGTGCAAAACCGCCGGCGCAATAGCGCTTTCCAGCTTTATCTGACCTACTCGGTGCGGGGCCGCTAGGTACCCTACCAGTCACAAAAAAGCCCTATTCCTGCGCAGGAATAGGGCTTTTTTGTGGTGCAGCTTACTGAGCCGCCGCGTACTCGCGGTAGAACTCGGGGATGGTTTCGATGCCTTTCAGGAAATTGAAAATGCCGAAATGCTCGTTGGGCGAGTGGATGGCATCGGAGTCGAGGCCGAAGCCCAGCAGCACCGAGTCGAGGCCCAGCTCGCTTTTGAACATGGCCACGATGGGAATAGAGCCTCCACCGCGCGTGGGCACGGGCTTTTTGCCGAAGGTGGTTTCCATGGCGCGGGCGGCGGCGCGATAGGCCACCGAGTCGGTGGGCGTCACCACGGGCTCGCCGCCGTGGTGGGGCATCACGCGCACCGTCACGCCGGCCGGTGCTATGCTGGCGAAGTGCTTTTGAAACAGCGCCGTTATTTCTTCGCTGGTTTGGTTGGGCACCAGGCGCATCGAGATTTTGGCGTAAGCCTTACTGGCTATTACCGTCTTGGCTCCTTCGCCGGTGTAGCCGCCCCAGATGCCATTGACATCGAGCGTGGGCCGGATGCTGGTGCGCTCGGGCGTGCTAAAGCCCGCCTCGCCCGCCGCTGCCGGCAAGCCGATGCTCGCCTCAAACTCCTCTTCTGAGAACGGAGCCTGCGCCATTTCGGCGCGCTCGGCGGCGCTCAGCTCAGTTACGTTGTCGTAGAAGCCGGGGATGGTGATGTGGCGGTTTTCGTCGTGCAAGCTGCTTATCATGTCGCAGAGGGCGTTGATGGGGTTCATCACCGCCCCGCCGTAGAGGCCAGAGTGCAGGTCGCGATTGGGACCAGTTACCTCCACTTCGTGGTAGCTGAGGCCGCGCAGCCCCACTTCGATGCTGGGTACGTCGTTGGCCAGAATGCCCGTGTCGGAGATGAGAATAACATCGGCGGCAAGCTTCTCTTTGTTCGCTTTTACGAAGAGATTGAGGTTGTTCGAACCTATTTCTTCCTCGCCTTCAATCATGAATTTGAGGTTGCATGGCACGCCCGCGCCGCCGTCACGCAGCATCATTTCCAGTGCCTTGACGTGCATATAGACTTGGCCTTTGTCGTCGCAAGCGCCTCGGGCGTAAATTTTTTCGTCTTTGATAACCGGCTCGAAAGGCGGCGATGTCCATAGCTCGTAGGGGTCAGCGGGCTGCACATCGTAGTGGCCATATACGAGCACGGTAGGCCGGTCGGGGCCAGCGAAGTACTCGGCGTACACAATGGGATTGCCGGCCGTGGGGCACAACTCGATGTGGGTAGCCCCAGCCTCACGCAGGCGCTCCATCAGAAAATCGGCCGCTTGCAGAATATCGCCGTGAAACTTTGGGTCGGCCGACACAGACGGAATCCGCAGCCAGTCAATCAATTCTTCGAGAAAACGGTTTTGGTGCTGGGTTAAGTAAACGGGCGTTGGCATACAGGAAGCAGGAATGAATTGCTAAGACAAAAGTAAGTACCTGCCCGCAAGCCTTCTTGCTCACTCACCCGTACTGCCCTGTTTAAAGTGCAATTTAACCCTTGAATCAGGCAGAATACACGCCGAACTGCCAGAAATTCAGCATAAAACTATCGAAGGGAATTGACCGGCTGCAGCTCGCTTCGCTGGGCATATTCTTGACGCGTTAGGCGATATTGCCAGAGGTCGTGGTATCGGCCATCGCGCTTGGTGTGCTGCACCAACTCGCCTTCTTTCACCATACCGTTCTTCAGCATCACCCGGCCCGAAGCCGGGTTTTCGGCGATATGCGTCGCGTAGATTTTATTCAAGTTTAACTCCTCGAAGCCGAAACGCAACACCGCCGCCAAGGCCTCGGTAGCCAAGCCCAGCCCCCAGTAAAGCTGGCCCAGCCAGTAGCCCACCTCGGCGCGGTCGAAGCGAGCCTCCAGCGTCAGGCCCATGCCGCCGATAAATTCACCAGTGGCACGCAGCTCCAGTTCAAAGGCATAGGCAGTATGCTGGGCATAGCCTTGCTGCGTCAAGCGCAGCCAGTGCTGAGCATCGGCCTGCGTATAAGGATGCGGAATATTAAGGGTATTGCGGGCTACTTCGTAGTCGCCAGCTAGA
The DNA here is from genome assembly GCA_964251335.1 of uncultured Hymenobacter sp. Lineage (GTDB taxonomy): Bacteria > Bacteroidota > Bacteroidia > Cytophagales > Hymenobacteraceae > Hymenobacter. The sequence goes on along the minus strand of CAXUKA010000044.1, from coordinate 3,500 downwards.
GAAATGAGCCGGGGAACATCGGCCTCGGCGAAGGCGCGGAGAAGCAGACGCGGGGTGGTGAGACGAGGAAATTCAGGGAGCATAATGAATTGGAACCTAAGCTCGCTAGCCTCATGCTGACGCGTGCTAACTCTACTTCTTCCCCCACAACGGTACGCGGCTCTCATTCCCCGCTCGCAGCCGGCCGATATTAGCCCGGTGCGTGTAGATGAGCAGCGCCGCCAGCACAAAGCCAAAGCCAATCATGAAGCCAGGGTATTGCTTGGGGTAGAAAGGCGTACCCGGCAGCAGCTGGAGCAACGCAAAAGCTACGCCTGCTGTCATGCTGCTCAGCGATACATAGCGCCAAATGCTCAGCATGAGCAGAAACACCAAAATGCACACGCCTACTGTGGCTGGTGCTACGCCCAGCATCATACCCAAGATGGTAGCCACACCCTTCCCACCCCGAAACTGCGCGAATACTGGGTAGATATGGCCTAATACCGCCAATACCCCACAAGCCAATTGCACGAATACTAAATAGGGCGTTAGAGTAGCATCGTGGGCTACTACCCAGTGAGGTAAGAAATATGCCGCTACGAAGCCTTTAAACGCATCGACCAGCAGCACAAAGCTGCCCGCTTTCTTACCCAGTACCCGGAAGGTATTGGTGGCTCCAGCGTTGCCCGAGCCGTGCTCGCGAATGTCGGCCAATTGGAAAAACCAGCGGCCCACCCACAAGGCCGTCGGGATAGAACCAAGAAGATAAGCAGCCAGCAGGGCAAGGATAAGGTAGACCATGGGTAGGATAGGTTAAAAACAAAAGTACCCCGAAGCTGAGCTTCGGGGTACGGGGCCTAGGAGTCGCCGAAGGGGTCTTCTTCGCCCTTTTTCTTCTTTTTCGACTTCTTGCCGGGGTCAGTGGTGGGCTCGGCAGTTGGGTCGGCGGAGGGGTCAGGCGCAGCTTCGGTTTCCTTTTTCTTCTTTTTCTCCTTTTTCGTCGGCTCCTCGGTGGGCGCGTCAGGAGTAGCAGCAGCGGGGTCAGGTGCGGGGGTGGCTTCTTTCTCCTTATCCTTTTTCTTCTCTTTCTTCGAAGGCTCAGCAGCCGGAGCGGTGGGGTCGGCGGCGGGTGCCGCTTCTTTTGCCTTAGCTTTTTCCTTCTCCTTTTTAGTAGGCTCGGCAGCCGGTGGCGGGGTTATTTCGCCATCGGCGAAGGGGTCGTTGTCCTTCTTCTTTTTCTTCGACTTCTTCCCTGTGTCGACGGTGGGGTCGGCATTGGGGTCGGGTGCAGGGGTTATTTCGCCGTCGCCAAAGGGGTCATTCGACTTCTTCTTTTTCTTCTTATCCTTTTCGGTATCGACACCTGGGGCGGGCTCGGGCGCAGCAGGGCGAGCGGCCAGCTTGCCCGATTTGCCCAGGTAGTCGCGCTCGAAGTGCGAGCGGAAGCCATCTACATCGGAATAATCGCCCAGGAACACGCCGTACTCAGTAGCCGTGTTGGGGTCGCCTTTGGCTTTGCCACCGATTTCGCCATTAAAGCTTTCGCTCGACGACATGGCCAGCACGATGTTGTTGGCGTAGTGGATATGGTACCAGGTCTGCGGGTCGGCTTCGAGGTAAATCTCAACCTGGTCGGTCGAGTTTTCGCGCTTGATTTCCACGTAGCCATTCACCAGCGCATTGAGGCTGCGCTTGCCCACCCCTACCAGGCCGATTTTGCCTACCGAATACCAAGCCTTTTGCTTGGCACTCCAGCGCAGGTTTACTTGGCTCAGCGTCAGTGTATGAACTAGCTTGGACGAAACGCTAGCCAGCGTGGGCGCTCCCTTAGACGAACTAACAGCCGGCACGGGAGTAGCCACGGGCGAAACTACAGGCGGTACGGGAGTGCCTGTGGGCGTAGGTGTGGCTGTGGGTGCAGGTGTAGGCACTACTACCGGGGCAGGCGCGCTTTGGGCGGCTGCCCGCGAGGCATAGGCCTCAATGTCTTTGCTGCCCGCCAGTTGGGCCAGCTTATATAGCTCATTGGGCGAGCCCGTGAGCGCTGGCTGTCCATTTTTGGTTATCTGGGCCAGGTTAGCTCCCATCGCGTCGATGGCTTTGCCAGTCACGCTCAGGTCGATACCAAGCAACGCATCAACTTGGTAGCGACTGCTATCAGGGTTGGCCTGACCCACACCGGCTGCCGTGATGCTGTAGTTCTTATTGTTTGTAATGAAGCGCATCGGGCCACGGAAATCTACCTGGCCGGTATTTTCATGGTAGGTCAGCGCTGCGCCCTCCTGCTGTTTGGGGTTGGCCGGGTCGTTTTTCGAAATAGTGTAGGCTCCAGCGCTCGCATCGTAGCGCAGCTTGCCCTCTACCTCCAATACCGGGATATCAGCCTCCGAAGCTTTGGCCGCAGCATAGCGCGGATACAGCTTGTTGTCGGTATCTGACAGGAACAGGCCGGTCACTAACGCGGTGCCGTCTTCGGCCTTGGACTTAGTGAGAGTGAGCACCACATTCTTGGGGTCGATACTATCCTGCACCGCAAACCACTCGGCCGTGCCTTTTTGCTTGCCAAATTGCAGCAGCACCTCCCCATCGAAGATGAGGCCGCGCTTCTGCGAGTTCAGGCTGATGCCGCCACGGTAGTTGATGCTGGGCGCCAGCTGAAACTTCTGGTTGGCCTCCACGCTGGCTTTGGCAGTGGTGGCCACGCTGGGCGGCGTAGCATCGGCGGCCGGCGAGCGACGCAACAGACGGAAGCGCTTCTTGCTGGTTTGGCTCACCAGCGCCGACGAGTCGGATTTGAAGTTGGTAAATTTCAGCGATACTGAGTCGCCAGTGGCCGTACGCGACATATACTTGGCGTCGCCGCTGAAGGCATCGCGCGAGGTCACGGTGATATTACCGCCCGTCAGCTTATGGAATTTTTCCAGCGAGTCGAGCAGCACAGTGGCCCGGCGCAAGGTCTGGATTTTACCGCCGCCAGCCACCGATACACGGCCCGAATCGGGCACAATCCAGGCATCGGCCGCCGCGATGTAGGGCACGCCTTTGGTTTCGAGCAGCGACTTAGTCATGTCGTAAGCCGCCGAGGTCGCCTTGAATTTCAGGCCTTTCTGCTCGGGGCGCATCGAGCTAATGTACTCGCCACCAGTGCTCGCCGCGGCCGATTTCATCGTCACGCGCTTTTTCTTAAAGTCCCAGCGGCCTTCACTGAGGCCGGTGCGGAAGCCCGCATACGGCAGGTCGATGCTGGCCTTGCTGCCTTCATCGCGCTTGAAGTCGGCCACGCCATTCTTGAGGTCGTAGGTAAAGTTGGTGTCGTTGGCCGTGAGCGCAGGCTTGCCGGCCTGGGTCGACTTCACGCTGAGCACGGCCTTCTTGCCCGAATACGAGTCGTTTTTAAACGTCAGCGACTCTGAGCGCACGTAGCTCTGCGGGCCGTCGAGGCGGCCGTCGCCACCCAGGCCTTTAGGCGTCAGCAGCATACCACCTTTAAAAGTGTGGTCGGCGTACATTTTCACTGG
>CAXUKA010000043.1:0-26741 GCA_964251335.1 uncultured Hymenobacter sp. | reverse complement strand
CAACAGCAGCAAACCTGGGATACCTTTTCGCCCGGCTGGAAAAAATGGGATAGCTGGGCCATGAATTTCATGCGCCCCATGGGCGAGGCTATCGTCGAAGCGCTTCATATCCAACCTACTGATGAGGTACTGGACGTTGCCACCGGCACCGGCGAGCCTGGCCTCACCATCGCCCGCCTGGCGGCGCAGGGTCACGTAATAGGCCTCGATATTTCGGAAGGAATGCTAGCCACGGCCAAAGAAAACGCCACCAAGCAGGGCATAGCTAATTACGAAACTGTGGCCGGCGATGTCTGCGAGCTGCCCTTTGCCGACCAGCGCTTCAACGCCATCAGCTGCCGCATGGGCTTCATGTTTTTCCCTGATATGCTGCTGGCCGCCAAGGAGATGTACCGCGTGCTAAAGCCCGGCGGCCGGCTGGCCACCAGCGTGTGGGCCGCCCCGCCCCAAAACCCATGGATTGGCACCATGATGAGCACCATCGCCACGCAAATGGCCCTGCCCACCCCTGCTCCGCTGGCCCCCGGCATGTTTCGCTGTGCCCAGTCCGGCCTGCTGGCCAATATGCTGCAAAACGCGGGCTTCCAGCATGTTGAGGAGAAAACGGTATCCGGCATTCTCACCTTCGCCAACGCCGACGAGTATTGGGAGAATATGATGGAAGTGGCCGCGCCCGTAGTCGCCATCCTGAGCAAGGCCGACGAGGCCACTAAGGCGGCTATTAAAACGGCACTGTATGAAACCTTGGAGCAGAAGGTGGTTGATGGGAAAATACAGCTGCCGTTTGCCTCGCTGGTGCTTTCGGCGGAGAAGGGGTAGCCGAGCGAGCACTGTTGGGTCTACTGAAATTGGATGCTTTACGGCAACCGCAATTGCAACATGCCAAATTCCGTCTGCTCACTTAGAAACGACTCTAATTGTGGCAGCTGAGCAAGTAAGAACTCAGCTAGCGCTTTCACTGGGACTTGGGCGTTTTGCAAGGCTATCACACGGGGTGGAAACCCATCGGCTAGTACCAGCCGCACAAAATCCTCGTCTTTAGTCAGTAAGTCGTAGCCGTGCTGCCGGGCATAGCGCCAGATACTGGTATCAGGGCTTTCATCTAAGCCAATATCTCGTACATGTAGCACTACTTCGGAATGCGGGCGCAAGTACGCAGCCAACCGCCACGACACGTTTTCATCCAGTAGCAGGCGCATTAAGCAGCAGCTTGCAGCACAATGCTTTCGCGGTAGGCCGCATACAGCAAGCAGGCCCGCACCTGGGCCGCGCCAATGGCCGGAAAGTCCTCGGCAATATCGGCCGCGCTCATGCCGTTAGCCAGCATTTCCAGCACTTCGGCCACCGTCGTGCGCGTACCCTTCACAATAGGTTTGCCAAAGCGCACCTGCGGGTTCAACTCAATGTAAGCAGTGATAGCGGCGGTGTTCATAGCTACGAATATAGCACTCGCTCGCACGGCTCAAGCTGGCAGCTGCGTCGGGAATTAAAATGCCTAACAGACACACAGCGCTGAATCCCTACCAAGACGGCAAGGATTCAGCACCTTGCCTACAACCAATAGAAAAGCCTGCCGCGATGCGGCAGGCCTTTCTGTTTTATTCCAGAACAAAGCGCCCAGTTATTGACGCACCAAGTGGCGCACCACCTGCTCGCCGCTGGCCGTGCGGGCTAGCACCAGGTACACGCCCGGCTTCAGGGCCGACAAGTCGAGCGACTGGCTGCCCAGGCCGGCGGGCACTGTGGTGGCGTACACCCGCTGCCCCAGCGTATTACTAATGCTCAGCTGCATAGCTTCCCGCACGTTTTGGAGCGCTAAGGTCAGGTGGCCATCGGCCGTGGGGTTGGGGTAGAGCTGCATATCGGCGGCGGGCGCGGCGGTAGCGGTGGCCGTTACGGCCTGCGGAGCGCCTTTCACCACCACATTTTTGAGCATGGCGTAGCGCGGCGTGCCGGTGCTGCCGCAGGCCCAGTACAGGCGAATGGTCAGGGTCTGGCCGGCCGTCAGCGATACGCCGGTGCTGCCGTTTAGTACCAAATGGTACACGTTAGTGGGACCACTGGTTTGGTTGGGTAATAGAATGGGCGCGGCAAACGACCCGTAGGCCGTGCTGCTGAGGCCATTGCCCGTGCCGCCGCTCACATCAGTCGAGTCGCTCACGAAGTTCGATTTCGAATACACCACCGCCAGCTTGGTGTTGGAGCTGGTGTTGTAGAAAGCCGACGACAGCAGCAGCGAGTCGAGGCGCACCGCGCCGCCGGTGGCCGTCACCGTAAACTGCTCGTAGTAGTTACGCTTCAGGGTGCCGCCCACGGCCGTCCAGGTGCCGTCGCCGTTGGCCGTGGCCCCCAGCGCCTGCCCAAACTGCGTGGTATAAGCGGGAATAGTGCTGAGCGTGGTGCCGTTCGACACATACAACGCCTTGAGGGTGGGCATGGTAGCCGTGATACGGGGCGAGCGAATGGCCGTGCTGTCTTGCCGATTGCGGGTGAGCGGCCACCAGATGAGCGGGTCCGACTGCGGGGCGGCGGTCGCCAGGCGATTACCGGTCACGGCCACGTTTACGGTAGTAGCCCCGGTGCTTACGTGCGAGATGTTGCCGCTGTAGGGTCCGGTGGCCGTGGCATTCAGGCGCACGCTGATGGTGGTGCTGGCCAGCGTATTGCTGGTCGGCGTGAGCGTTACGGGTGCCGTGCTGCCCGTCCAGGTAGTGCCGCCGTTGGTCGAAATCTCGAAGCCAGCCGGGGGCGTGATGACCAAGTTATTCGTCATATTCACCCCCGACACGGTGTAGGTCTGCACGGCCGAAGTGCCTGTATTGTACTGCGTGAAAGCCGCTAGCGCCGTGCTCGATGTGGTGATGGTGGGCACGCTCGACACCTGAATGCTGGGCGTGGTGTGCGTCGTCATCCCCGTTTTCGAAGCTACTACGCGGTAGTAATAAGCTGAACCGGCGGCCGGCAGCGCATCGGTAGCCGCAAAGTTGTAGAGCGAGTCAGTACTGGCCGTTTGGGTATTGATAGTGGTAAACGTCGTGTTATCAGTCGAGCGCTGCAAGGCGTACTGGATGCCGGCCATCGCCCAGCTGATGTTCCACTGAATGGCGGTTTGGGTACTGCCTTTGGTGGCTTGCAGGTTGGCCACCGCGATGTCGGGGGCGCGGTAGGTGCCAAAGCTGGCGTCGAGCGAGGTGGGGTTCCAGACGGCGGCTACCGGGGTGCCGGTGGTGGCGGCCGTGCCCGTATTCAGGCCGAACATATTGGCCAGGGTATAGGTCACGGTATCGGCCGGGGCCAACTGCCGCGACCAGCTCACGCGCTGGCTCACGTTCACGAGGTTACCGTTGAAATAGGTGGTTTTATACTCACCGTTGGTGATTTTGGTCACGTCGGTGCCCGAGTCCCAGATAACCCAACCGGCCGGCTGAATCTCGTTTATCCCAACCTTGGTTTTCGAGAAAATTACTTTATTATTGGCCAGCGTGCCGGCAGCCGTGGTGAAGCCGGTTGAGTTTTGCCAGGGCCGGCCCAGGTAATAGAGCGTGGTACCGTTGTTCGACGGGATTTTGGCGTTGCGAAACAGGTAGCCGTAGTTCTGAGTAGCCGGCGTGTTGGCCGCCGTGATGTACGAGGCAGTCGTAGAGCCGGCAACAACTCGCGTCTTGGCGTAGATGGTGCAATTGTCGAAAATAGCAATGGCGTTGCCGAAGATAAAATCCACATTACCATCGATATAACAGTCGCGGAAGTAGTGGCGCGATACGGCCCCATTGCTTTCGTAGGTGAGCAGCGTATCCTGGTTGCCCAGGAAGCGGCAGTTTTTAAACGCGGCCCGGTCGGCGTACAAGCTCACGGCCACGGCCTGCGAGCCATCGCCGTAGGAGTTCACAAACGTCATATTGAGGGCCGAGAAATCGGTGGCATTCACCACGATGCTGCCCGAGCCGCCGGTGCCCAGCGTGCCGCCCGCGCCGTTGGAGGTGTTGGCGTTATCGTTCCAGGTTAGGATGGTGTTGGCCACGCTCTGGCCTACAAACTGCAAGAAGGGCTTGGTGCTGGGCACCGTTACCTTCTCGGTATAAATGCCATCCTTGATGTAGATGGTGTACACGGCCGTGCGGCTGGCCGGCGCGGCCGTCACGGCCGCCTGAATGGTGGTGTAGTTGCCGGTGCCGTCTTTGGCTACGGTCACATCATAAGCATAAACACTTGTGCTACAAAGCACTAGCAAAAACAAGCTCAGCAGCGCCCGAAGGCAAGCGGCAGGGCGTGGCAGGGCTACGCGGGTAACGCTAGCTAACATATGAAAAAAGAATGAGGGTGGGAGACGGCTCAATATTACCGGCTGCCCTCAGTGCATTTGGCACGTTATCAAGCCTTTATTTATGCAATCGATATCGGCAACGTTACCGACATCGATTGCATAAATAAAGGACGGGGAAAGCAGGCATACGGGTAGCCAACGGGGGTAATATTATCGTCTGGAAATGCCGGCTCACTGGCTGCTCCTTTCTTTTTCCCACCCAACTCGTATGCGCACTGCTACCATTCGGCCGCTTGGCTTTTCATTGTTTTTACTAGGCTTGGCGGCCGGCCCAGCCTGCGCCCAAACCACGCTGCCCGCGTTTCCGGGGGCCGAGGGCGCGGGCAAATACACCACCGGCGGGCGCGGCAGCACCACAGCCCCGACCACGGTTTTTGAAGTCACCAACCTCAACGACTCGGGCACCGGCAGCCTGCGCACCGCGCTGGCGGGCACCGTGGCCAGCCGCACAGTGGTGTTTCGGGTGTGCGGCACCATTCATTTGGTGACGCAGCTCAACATCCCGGCCAATACCACGCTGGCTGGCCAAACGGCTCCCGGCGACGGTATCTGCGTGGCTGATAAGCAAACCACCGTTAAGGGTAACAACGTGATAGTGCGCTTCATGCGCTTCCGCCTCGGCGACCAGTACCAGAACCTGGGCATGGTAAACGGCAGCGGCGACGAAGACTCCTTCGACTCCATTGGCGGCTACACGGGGCTGATTATCGACCACTGCACTTTTAGTTGGGGCGATGACGAGGCGCTGACTTGCTACAAGGGCGACAATACAACCTTGCAGTGGAATATTATCAGCGAGGGACTGAATTACTCGTACCACTTCGAAACGGGCGACACCGATTTTGAGCACCACGGCTACGGCGGCATTTGGGGCGGACGGCACGCCTCGTTTCACCACAACCTGCTGGCTCATTTGCAAGGCCGCAACCCGCGCTTCGACGGCTCGCGCAACCTGACGCCCAATACGGCCGGCCAGGAAAATGCCGAGTTTGCCAACAACGTGCTCTACGACTGGGGCTCCTACACCGTGAACGGCGGCGAGGGTGGCAACTACAACATCCTCAACAACTACTACAAGTACGGCCCCAGCACCGGCACCGGCAGCAGCGCCGGCGTGGCCGTGAAGTCGATGATTATCAACCCGTATAAGCAAACCAGCAGCCCGGTTTTGCCCTACGGCCAGTACTACATGACGGGCAACTACGTCGATAACTCGGCTGCCATCACGGGCCACAACTGGCGCGGCGCGGCCATGAACGGCGGCTCGCTGGCCGACACCACCCAGGCCAAAGTACTGGTGCCCTTTGCCATCGAAACCTACCCCTTTCCGGTGCAAACGGCCCAGGCCGCCTACACCGCCGTACTGGCCAACGCCGGCTGCGTGCTGCCCACCCGCGACCCCATCGACACGCGCATTGTGCAGGAGGTGCAAAACCGCACCGGCACCATCATCGATGTGCAGGGCGGCTACCCGCACGGCACGCCCTACAGCACGTCGCAAGTGGCCTGGCAGGTGCTCACCTGCAACACCACCGCCCCCACCGACACCGACCACGACGGCATGCCCGACGCCTGGGAAACCAGCATGGGCCTCAACCCCAACGACGCCAGCGACCGCGCCACCATCGCCACCAATGGCTACCCCACCCTCGAAAACTACCTCAACGGCCTGGTAGCCAGTACCACCCTAGCCACCCGCGCCACCACCAATACGGAACTGCTGGCCGTGTATCCCAACCCCGTTCAGGCGGGCCAAGCCTTGACCGTGCAGCACCCGCTGCAAGCTGGTGCGACCGGCGTTTTTACTGTCTACAGCTTCGATGGGCGTCGGATAGCAACCATTGCCGCTACCTCGGGCAGCACTAGCACTGCGCTTGATATCAGTCGGTTGGCTACGGGTAATTATTTGTTGGTGTACGAGGCCGCGCCGGGTGCTCAGCGCTTGTCAGTGAAGTTTATTAAGGCAGAGTAAGGCTTTCAGAATCAGTCTTTAAAGAACTAATGCGCCGCCATAGCAATGAGCTACGGCGGCGCATTAGCGTACCGCTGTTTTGCAGGGCGAAATTGATTAGTACATCACGCTACTTTTTAGGTGGCTTAGGCGCAGCGGGCTTCTTGGACGCGCCGCCTTTAGCGGGGGCCGCTTTCTTCTTGGGGCTAGGGGCAACTGCCGGCATGGCATAAAGGATTAAATGTGGAATACGGATAACGCCGCTCGGTAGCAGTCGGTTGCTCTCCAGCGCTCCAGGCTGCTTACAGGAACGGAGCCGGTTACACCTTTTGCGTCTAATTTAACGTTACTTTGCAAATAGATATATCCGTCTCATGCAGCCGCTTTCCACCGATACTGACTTACAGGCCCAGCAACTCGATAACCTCGCCCACATGGCGGAACGAGTAGCCACGCCCGCCTTTAAGCAGGGGTTTCGAGAGTATGTGCGGGCGCGGGCCAAGGCGGCCAATTCCTTTCTGACTTACCGCGACGCGCAAGGCCGCTTGGTGAAAGAGTGGCCCGCTACTGGCCGCCTAGATGTTTTAGCCGAATAATCCGGTTATGGCTGTGCCCATCGCCTACATTCTGGCCGGACCAAATGGCGCGGGCAAAACCTCTCTCCACCAGTACGAAGCTTCCGCCGTGCCGCGCCTCAACGGGGACGCGCTTTATCAGCAGGGATTCACAGTCTATGAAGTGGAAGCCACCTTGCGCGAGCAATTGTAAGACTGGCTGGCCCGGTCACTTTCCTTTGTAATCGAAACCAACGCAGCCAGCGAGCGGGACTATGCCCTGTTTAGCTCGCTGCAAAAAGCTGGCTACCGCCTAGAACTGCGCTATGTTGGGCTAGAGTCGGTCGCCATCTGCCAGCAACGCATCGCCCAGCGAGTGCTCGAAGGAGGCCACGACGTACCCGCCGCGCTGGTTCAGCAGCGCTACGCCAACGGTTTATCGCTGCTTAAGCAGCATTATCGTTTGTTCGACCGCCTTCAGCTTTACGACAACACCGGCAGTGAGGCTCGGCAACTTGCCGATTTTCTACCAGGCGGCCCCCTGCTCCAACTCGCGCCGCCACCAGCGTGGGCCGCGCCAGTGCTCCAGCATATTGCGCGAATGGAAGCACTACATCAGCGTTTCAGCTAATAGATTCCGTGCCTCACGCCACCCGAAGACTACGAGCGTATGCTCAACGAGCCTTCCTAATGCGCCGTGCCGCTTATAAACATGCAGCAGTTTCTAGCAGCGTTTCCTATTTCCGAATAACGAAAAAGCCCCACTAGCATCAGCTAGCGGGGCTTTTTATTAAAACTAACTTACTTACACCGTCGGCAACTCCACGTTCTCAAACCGCACGGCACCATCTTCCAACACTGCCTCAACGACAGCATCCTTCGATACTTTTCCGGATAAAATCTCTTTACTCAGCTCGTTCAAAATCACGCGCTGCAACACGCGCTTCAACGGCCGAGCGCCGAACTGCGGGTCGAAGCCCTGCTCGCCTAGATAGTCGAGTACCTCGTCGGTGGCTTCGAGGCTGATGCCGGCCTCGTGCAGGCGCTGCTGGATTTGCTTGAACTGGATATCGACAATCTTGCGTATTTCCTTGCGCTTGAGGGGCTGGAACATCACGATTTCGTCGATGCGGTTTAGGAACTCGGGGCGCATGTGCTGGCGCAGGCGCTCCACCACTTCGTCGCGGGTGCGGTCCACCACTTCTTCGTGGTTGTACTCATTCAGCTCTTTGAAATTCTTCTGAATGATGTCGGCCCCCGTGTTCGAGGTCATGATGATGATGGTGTTCTTGAAGTTCGCCACCCGGCCTTTGTTGTCGGTGAGGCGGCCATCGTCGAGCACTTGCAACAAGATGTTGAACACGTCGGGGTGCGCTTTCTCAATCTCGTCGAGCAGCACGACCGAGTAGGGTTTGCGGCGCACGGCCTCGGTGAGCTGGCCGCCCTCGTCGTAGCCCACGTAGCCGGGAGGCGCGCCGATGAGGCGCGATACGGCGTGGCGCTCCTGAAACTCGCTCATGTCGATGCGCACCATAGCGTTCTCGTCGTTGAACAAGTACTCGGCCAGGGCCTTGGCTAGCTCAGTTTTCCCTACCCCGGTGGTACCTAGGAAGATAAACGAGCCGATGGGCCGCTTGGGGTCTTGCAAGCCGGCGCGCGAGCGGCGCACGGCATCCGAAATGGCGGCGATGGCTTCGCTCTGGCCGGCCACGCGGCGGCCTAGCTCGGCTTCGAGGCCCAGGAGCTTGTCGCGCTCGGCTTGCAGCATTTTGCTAACCGGGATGCCGGTCCACTTGGCTACAACTTCGGCGATGTCTTCGCTGGTTACCACTTCTTGCAGCATGCCACCGCCGTCTTTGTTGGCGTTGGCTTCGTCCTGCAAGGTTTTCAGGCGCTGCTCGGCTTCCTGAATCTTGCCGTAGCGCAGCTCGGCTACCCGGCCGTAGTCGCCCTGGCGCTCGGCTTGCTCGGCTTCGGTCTTGAAGCGCTCGATGTTCTCCTTCTCGGTCTGGATGTTGGTCAGGACGGATTTTTCGCCTTCCCACTTCGCTTTCAGCTCGTCGCGCTGGCTGCCAAGCTCGGCTAGCTCTTTGCTCAGCACGGCCTCGCGGTCGTGGTTGTCTTCGCGGCGAATGGCCTCGCGCTCAATCTCCAACTGCATGATGCGGCGCTGGATTTCGTCGAGCTCCACGGGCATGGAGTTCAGCTCGATGCGCAGCTTGGCGGCGGCCTCGTCCATGAGGTCGATGGCCTTGTCGGGCAGGAAGCGGTCGGTGATGTAGCGGCTGCTCAGCTCCACGGCCGCAATTACGGCGTCGTCGGTGATGCGCACGCCGTGGTGCAGCTCGTACTTCTCCTTGATGCCGCGCAGGATGCTGATGGCGTCGGGCACGCTCGGCTCGTCCACCATCACGGCCTGGAAGCGGCGCTCCAGGGCCTTGTCTTTCTCGATGTATTTCTGGTACTCCTTGAGCGTAGTGGCGCCGATAGCGTGCAGCTCGCCGCGGGCCAGGGCGGGCTTGAGCAGGTTGGCGGCGTCCATGGCGCCTTCGCCCCCGCCACCGGCCCCAATCAGGGTGTGAATCTCGTCGATAAACAGAATAATCTGGCCTTCAGCGTCGGTCACTTCCTTGATAACGGCCTTGAGGCGCTCCTCAAATTCGCCCTTGTACTTGGCGCCGGCCACGAGCAGGCCTAGGTCGAGGCTCATCAAGGTTTTGTCTTGCAGGTTCTCGGGCACGTCGCCGGCCACGATGCGCTGGGCTAGGCCCTCGGCGATGGCGGTTTTACCTACGCCAGGCTCGCCGAGCAGCACGGGGTTGTTCTTGGTGCGGCGCGACAAAATCTGGAGTACGCGGCGGATTTCCTCGTCGCGCCCGATGACGGGGTCCATCTTGCCGGTGCGCACGCGCTCGTTCAGGTTAATGGCGTAGCGGTTGAGGCTCTGGTACTGCTCCTCCGCGGTTTGGCTGGTCACCTTGCGGCCCCCGCGCAGCTCCTGGATGGCGGCTTTCAGGTCGCGTTCACTGAAGCCGTTGTCTTTGAGCAGGCTAGCCACGCTGTCTTTGCCGCCCAAGATGCCCAGCAGCAGGTGCTCGACGGACACGAACTCGTCGCCCATGTCCTTCATCTGGGTGTTGGCGCGCTGCACGGCGTTGGCCGCGTCGTTGGCCAGGTAGGGCGAGCCGCCGCTCACCTTGGGGTAGGCGTTCACGATGGCGTCGAGCCGTTGGCCGAGGTTGGCCATGTTGGCGCCCAGTTTCTTACCTAGGAAGGCAAGGGTGTTCTCGTCGTTCTGTAATAAAGCCTTCAGCAGGTGGCCCGTTTCGATGGCCTGCTGCTGGTTAGCTCCGGCAATCTCGGTGGCCTTCTGCACGGCCTCCTGTGCCTTGATGGTGAAGTTTTTAAAGTCCATTGTTTTGCTTAGTTCTCGGTAGGTGCTTCGGGTTAGGAAGATTGTACGAGGGTACTAGCAAACGAGGTGCAGAAGTGCGAAATCGGACTTTTTGACTGGAAAATAGATTTTAAACGATAGAAAACACGTCAAAATGACTTTGCAACTTCTGTTAATCTATGTTCCAGTATGCGCTAACTTCTCCACCAAATGCGTCATCGATATAATCTTGTTCACTATAGCGGCGCTTTTCTCTGCGATAATCTTCTTCTCGTTGCTCAGCCTTTAAGAACTCACTATACTTCTTATTATCAAGAATATATTTATCGTACTTTTCCTTGTTCTTCACTCTAGCATCAATAGAAAACTCATAATTATAGCTTTTATAGCACGCCTCCCATTTAATTATGTCTTCTGCCACTTTGCTGATAGTAATACCTGAAAAATAAGTAACAGGCATTTTTTCTAACTCATCTAGATATTCATTGCTCAAAAATAAATCCTCGCTTTTCCTCAGCACCCAATCTATATAATTAGGGGAACCAGAAAGTAAATAATATTTATTCATCAATACACCTCCCGTATTCAACTTCAAGGTAATGATACCAGGCCCAGACAAGGTGTTATCTATGATAAAATCGCTGAATTCTTTTTTAACAATTTGCTCTAGAACGCCATAATAGTCTAAATTATCTCTATTAAACCAATTTTCGCTCTTAATAACTGGTGACACTATAACATATTCGTTTATAAAATTAAATTTTAAAATCTCACAATCTTTTTCGGTCATTGCTTTACTCGACGTATTTACAAAATCTGATTCAAAGCCAGATACATTTGAAATATAATCATTAGCAATTGAACCATCAAAATCAAATGCGTTATCTTCATTGAGCACGTCTGACCAAGAATCTTCCGCTGCTAAAATATTACTAAACCTATATTCCAACATTTCCTGAATAGTATTTCTGTCAATCAATTTTAAATTAGAAAACAGAAAATCCTTTTCTAAATATTGAATGTGATTACAAGAAAATTTGCTTGGATTCAATTCATTATTAAATAGGTCATCTAACCAGGCGATAAAGAAATCGGCTGGAATCTCTTTTGAACCAGCATAGACGTCTTGAATAGACAAGTATCTATACTTACCAAATCCAATCTCATTACTTAAATAGTAAGGTCCAACCGGTTCAATCATGACTGAATATTAGTTAAATTAATCTCAACCTTAACAACTACCCCGCATACTGCCCGTCCTCAATACTCCTGCACCCAATTTTCCAACACGATACCAATCCTATCGGAAAAGTGGCGGGTATTGCGCGTGACCAGCGTTAAGCCGTGCGCCACCTCTACGCTGCCAATCAGCATGTCGAACTCGCCTTGTTAGCGACCAATTCGTTTTAGGTGGGCTTTCTGCTGGGCGTAGGCTTCCAACGCGGCCGAGATGCCTAGCCGACGCCGCAGGAATTTATTCAGGTTCTGGCGGTTGCTGAACTGGTGGCGATGCTATTCCTGACGGCTCACCTGTTACGATGTAAACTTCTACGCCCTTGGGTGCAGCTTGTAACCAGCGAATTACATCGGCCGCCCGGTCGTCAGGAAATTCTAATCTAACGGCTACTGTCATAGCGCCAAGATACGGCTACAGCCAGCCATCGACCAGCGCTAGGCCTCAGCTACTTCTCGTAGTGGAAGCGACAGGCCGCAATGAATAGCGTTTCGCCTGCCACCTGATATACCAGGCGATGCTCGTGGTTGATGCGCCGCGACCAAAAGCCACGCAGGTCATTTTTCAAGGCTTCGGGCTTGCCAGTGCCTCTGTACGGAGTGCGGGTACATTCCCGAATTAAGCCATTGATTTTATCGAGGATGCTCCGGTCAGTTTCCTGCCAGTAGAGGTAGTGCGCCCACGCCTTTTCTGAAAAGCTGACCAGCATTAATCTTCTAGCTGATAAGGTACAGTTTGGCCCCGGCGGATTTGCTCGATGGACTCGCGCAACTCGCGGGCATTGGCGGGGTTACTTAGTAAGTATTCCGTTTCGTCTTGAGGCTTAGCCTTGCGACCCACGGGCGTAAGTTTAACGGAGGTAACGCGCCGCAGAAATTCCAGCACGAACTCGGCATCTTGGTCAGGGACTTCAAGGGTGTATTTCATACTTCCAAAACTACGGGCCTTTAGCTTAGTTCCTTTCCCGAACTAGCGCAAATAACGTCTGTCATGCTGAGCTTGTCGAAGCATCTCTACCGCACCGTTGGATGAAGCGGTAGAGATGCTTCGACAAGCTCAGCATGACAGACGCTAAATGGGCACCTACCTGCCCGCGTGCTTCGTACACTTGCCCCTATGAAACCGAATACCCTAGCCGCCTTTTACGACGCGCTTGCCCCGGGTCCTGCGTCCGCAGGTGGCGTGTTGCCGCCGCCGGATATGGGGCAAGGCGTGGGGCATTTTAATGTGTTCTCCTTGGCGGACCTCCGCGGGACGCCCCCGATGACGTTTAGCCGGCGCGACTACTACAAAATCACGCTCTGCCGCGGGCTCAGCCAGGTGGAGTGTACCGACCAGGCCCCGCACGTCGGCGCCAATACCTTGTTTCTGGTGACGCCGCGCGTGCCCTACCGGTGGCTGCCGCTCACCGAAGATTTTGAGGGCTACAGCTGCCTCTTCGACGATGCCTTTCTGCTGCCCGCCCGCACCGGGGTAGTGCTGGCGGAGCTGCCGATTTTTCAGCCCGGGGCCTACCCGGTGTGGGAAGTGGCCGAGGCCGACTGCGCGGCGGTCGAAGCTATTTTCCAGAAGATGATGCACGAGCTCGGGTCGGGCTACGCCTACAAACACGACCTGCTGCGCACCTACCTCTGGGAGCTGATTCACCTGGTGCAGAAGCTGCAGCCGGCCCCTACCCCCCTGGCTACACACAGCGCCGCCGAGCGCGTAGCCGCCCAATTCACGGAGCTGCTGGAGCGGCAGTTTCCGCGCCCCAGCCCGCAACCGCCGCTGCGCCTGCGCACCGCTACCGACTACGCCGACCAATTGGCGGTGCACGTTAACCACCTCAACCGCGTGCTGAAGGAGACGACGGGCCACACCACCACCGCCCTCATCAGCCGCCGCCTGGCGCAGGAAGCCAAGCTCTTGCTGAAGCAAACCGCCTGGAGCATTTCGGAAATTGCCGATAGCCTGGGCTTTGCCGATGTGGCCCACTTCTGCACCTTTTTCAAGCGCCACGCTGGGCAAACGCCGGGGGACTTTCGGCGGCTGGCGGTGTTTGGGGTTTAGCAGAACTGGCGCGGGCGCCTCACCCCCCAGCCCCCTCTCCGAAAAGGAGAGGGGGAGCCAGACGGCTGCTCTTATTGATGGCACAGGGCTATGGTCCTATACCATGCCTCAGTAACCGTCATGCTGAGTGGAGCGCAGCGTAGTCGAAGCATCTCTACCGCTTCGTTGCTGGCGTCAGGAGTTAGTTCATCGGTAGAGATGCTTCGACTACGCTGCGCTCAGCATGACGGTCTAGTAATGGCGGTCTGGTAAATGCTTTTGCAAAATTCAAGCACGTTCTCAACATGTTTGAAATCTAAAACAGATGGGTTGACTGGCGAAGTTTACCGCCCTTCTACCGCCCAGACCTTTGGGGTATACTTACTCACCTCCTTATTTCAGGGAGGCCAATCCCACAGAAAACATGGCAAACAAGAAAATTGCGCTGGTCACCGGCGGCAATAAAGGCATCGGCTTAGAAATTGTGCGCGGGCTGATGCAAGCGGGCTACCGGGTGTACCTGGGGGCTCGCGAGGCCACCAAAGGTCAGCAAGCTGTAGCGGAATTGGCAGCCGAAGGCGACGTTCTATTTCTCGAAGTGGACCTGGCCAACCAAGCGACGCTCGACGCGGCAGCGGCTCACCTACAACGCGAGGAAGGCTGCCTCGACATCCTGGTGAATAATGCGGGCATCAATGTACCCGGCGATGGCGCACCCAGCACGGCTGCCGTGCGCAGCGTGGAGCAAGTACTCCAAACCAATTTCCTAGGCACGCTGGCCGTTACCCAAACGTTTTTGCCGCTGGTGAGGCAGGCTGCGGCGGGGCGTATTGTCAACGTATCTAGTCCGCTGGGCTCGCTCACTCTCAATGGCCAGAACGACTGGGGACTGCTGGGCTACTCAGCCTCGAAAGCGGCGCTGAACATGCTCACCGTGCAACTAGCCCACGAGCTACAGGATACGGCCATCAAGGTAAACTCGGCCGCTCCTGGCTACACGGCCACCGACCTGAATGGCTTTGCGGGTACGGACACCCCCGCGCAAGGCGCGGCGGAAGCCATTCGGCTGGCCCTGCTGCCGGCTGATGGCCCTACCGGCACGACCTCGTCGTCCACCGGTCCCTTGCCTTGGTGAGGGATGACTGCTAAGCAGCAGCCAGTAGTGAATTGACATTGACTGATGCACTAGTACTCGACTACTCCCAAACTGGCGCGAGCTTGTAGCTCGTGCCTTTTCTGGCGGCAGAGGCTACCATTCCCCCTGACACGCAACGCCAAACTGCGGCAGAACGCTTTACTCTTCCCTAACTACTGCATCTGTAGGGCTAATTAAGTCGGAAAATCAGTAATAGCGCTGATGCAGTTAAGTACTGCCTCTTGCTAGCTTAGCTCTGCTGCTAGCGTTGCAGCGATGGCTTTATAAGCCCGTCATGTAATTCAATTACCCCCAGCCATGCCTAAGTATGTAATTGAACGGAATCTTCCGGGCGCAGGCAAGTTATCCGCCGCCGAATTGAAAGGCATTTCGCAAACTTCCTGCGGCGTGCTCAACACGATGGGGCCGCAGATTCAATGGTTACAGAGCTACGTGACGGGCGATAAAATCTACTGCGTCTACATTGCCCCAAACGAAGACATGGTGCGCGAGCACGCCCAGCAAGGAGGCTTTCCGGCCAATTCAGTAAGCGAAGTGATGGCAACCATTGACCCCACCACGGCTGAATAAACAGGTCCGCGCTCAGACTGGCGCGAGCTTGTCAGCCCGGTGGTGGGACAGCGCTGAATACTTATTTAACCCCGCTTTGCTTCTCCGAGGCAGAGCTATACTTAACCTTGCCCATTTTTCGCATTTGCTTGCGGTCTTCACGGCTCATGCCGGGCACTTTCTCGTCGTGGCGGGAGGCGCGGGGGCTGCCGCCATCGCGGGTGGCGGGCGTGCTGAAGGGCTGGCTACCGGGCACGGTACCGGGCGTTATCGGGACGCCGGTGGCTGGCGACACTGCTCCGTTGGGAGCTACCGCGCCGGAGGGCAGCACGGTTTGGGCGTGGGCAGTGGCGGTGCCCAGCAGGCAAGTCGTGGCGAAGGCAAGTAGAAGCTTCATAAGGAAAGGGTGATTGGAAGTAGCTGCTACGCATAGCATCAGCTTTTAGATGCTTCCGCCTTTCCCGGCCGAGGCCGCCTAGTATGGCTCAGTAGCAGCTCAGGCCTTGGCCGGGCGGGCGGCGCGCCGAAATAGCCAACCCGAAATGGCCCACAGCGCGGCGAAAGCGGCATTTGCGTCCAGCACATTTATGAGGCTTACCGAGGCTTCGGCAGTGGCGGCTGAAGGCTTCCAAATAAAGAGCGCAATGACGGTGACTGCCAGATACGTAAGCGCCGCCGCGAACATAGCGCGCGACATGCCCAGCGGCCGGAAACGCGCCGCGATGGCCCCCATGACAGCCACCGCGAGCACACCGCCGTAGAGCAAGTTGGCGGGGTTGCCCTCGCTCCCAACGAGGCCCACGGCCAGATTGGCCCACACCAGAAGTAGCCCGGCCGCCACCGCCACGCCCACGGCTACGCGATAGGTGGTATTGCCACCTTTCTGCGCTACTACCGCATACGTGAGGCCCGTGCCGAACAACAGCGTGCCGGCAGCAACAAAGTCCATCCAGCTCCAAGTCACTTCCTTAGTGAACTGCATGGCTACCAGAGGAATTAGCAGCAAAAATGCCGTAGCTAACGCAATGCGGACAAGGCTTTTAGTGAGGGTCATGGCAGTAATAGGTTGATGCGAGGTATAGCAGAAGCACACTTAAAACGAGCACAGCGAGGGTGCCTACCAGCCACCTTTCAGGTGGGAATGATACAGTGCAACGCATTGCTGTGATGCGTATGCAAAACAACAAAAAGAACTTTGCATTACAAAGCGCTGATTCAAAAAAAATAATTACTATAGCTTATATATCAAGTCTACTAGCTGCTCCCCAAGTACCCAACTCACTCTAGCAATGAGCCAATCGGCCTAGCCACCTACTGCAAAAAGCATTATTTAACAAATACTTACCAAAAAACAAGCTCCTGCCAGCTATAGGCAGGAGCTTGGCAAGACTCTCAACGAATGAGCCGGCTACTTACATTTTGGTTTTAGTCTTCATGGTGCCATTGGAGCCGGTTTTCATTTTCTTGCCGTTCCGCATCGCTTTCTTGTCGGTGCCCGACATATTATCCATGCGGCCGGTTTTGTTCATGGTTGCATCGTCGGGGCGGCCGGCGCTCGGCATGTTGGAAGGGTTGCCGGTTTGGGCACCGGGAGCCGTGCCGGGAGCTACAGTTTGGGCCAGGGCGGCACTTGTGGCGAAGGCTAACGCGGCGGCCAGCAGTAGGGTGGGTTTCATAAGCATTAGAACTGATGGGTGGGAACAAAGACAACGACCGTCTGGCCGCTACGCAGTGCTATACGGAGTACAGCATCAAGCGTTTATGCACCAGCTAGTAATTTTTGGTGGCTACTGCTTCGTAGCCAATACCTCGCGCACCGAAGTCCAGTGGATGTCGGGGTAGCGCGCATTGTCAAGCGGGGCGAGCTTGGGTAGACCGGTAAACATATTGTGCAAGTACTGCATACCCTGCCAGGCCGGAAACACCTCGCCCCTACCAGGTACCAGGCGGCGCGCAATGCGGCTCATTAGCTTTAATAGCCACAGCCCACCGGCTCGCAATAGCCCAAAGCGCTGGCCGGTGGCCGCACTGGCCGCAGCCCGCAGGTCGCGGATAGTCGCTACCTCACCGGCTATGCGCAGGTAGCGGGGCGTAGTGGGGTCGAGGGCAGCCGCAGCGGTAAAGGTGGCCGTATCGGCAATGGTCGTGAAATCAAGCGGCTGGTCGGCACTCCCCCAGTAGAGCACCCGCTTGATTTTAAAGAGAACAACCGGAGCCTGCCCGGTGAGCAAGTCCGCAAACATGCCGTTGAGGATGGACGTGGCTTGAATGGGAGCCTGGTCGAGGCGGCGGCCGAACTCGCGGCGCAGGTCGAGGTTGCGGTTGCTACCGTCGGGCAGCTTGGTGTAGTCAATAGCGAAGTCGGAGGGGATGAAGCGCGGCACACCGGCCGCCACGGCGGCATCGAGCAGTTGAGTTTGGGCATCTACTATCACCTCACGCAGGCCCGAGAGGGCCGATACCACGCAAGCCGCTCCTGCACAGGCCTGGGTGAGGGCCGCGCTGTCGTTGAAATCAACTGTTACGACCGTGGCTCCGCGCTCGCGGAGCGTGGCCAGCGCTGGCTTGCTGTTGCTGGGGCGCACCAGCGCCCGCACGGCCGCGCCCCGGTCGAGCAAGGCCTGGGCAATGCGAAAGCCAAGGTCGCCGGTGGCACCAGCCAAGGCAATAATAGGGGGTATAGTAGCCTCGTGGCTAGCAGGATAGGCGGGGGTATCTACCAAAACAAAAAGCTTTACAGCGTGAATACTACCGACGTATACGGCTTCTTAGCAGCTCACCGATAGACTGGCCGTTGCTTTTATTGACAGCGCCACCACATAAAAAGCCCGCCCAATCGCTTGGCAGCGACTGGGCGGGCTTTTTATTAAAACTCACAACAACTAATTCTGACGCTTGGCTACGCACATCAGCGTCAAGGCGCTGGCATCCGAATTGGGGTTGCGGCCCGAAAGCAAATTGCCCAGGCGGTACTTGAATTCGGCTTTGCCTTTCTGGCCTTGTAGTACTTCGGCCCCTAGCTCGTGGTTGTGCGGGTACACGGCTACCTCAAAGCCCTTGGGCTGTAAGATGCTAGTAAACATCTCTTTGGTAACACCGTACCCTGGCTTGTGGTGAATCTCGCAAGCTAGGCCCCACTCCTGCTGGCTATCGGTTTTATGGAAGCCGTGGCCGGTTATCTTGTACAAAATCAGGCGGCCGTCCCAGAGCAGCTTGGCAATGCCTTTGTAGTCCCAGGCGCTGCGCTGGGGGTCGTGGTCGGTGATAAGTAGGCCGCCAGGCTTCACGAGCCGCGCCGCTTCGGCCAGGATGGCCTCCATATCCTCGCAGTGGTGCAAGGCCGCATTCAGGGTCACGATGTCGGCAAAGCCCGAAATGAAGGGCAGCGACGTGGCGTCGGCAAGCACTGTGGTGTAGCCCGCCTGCTTGGCAAACTCCAGCGACTTGGGTGCTACATCAATGCCAATCAACAGCTTAGGCTTGGCGGTGAGGGTCGAGAAGATATTGCCGGGTCCGCAGCCTATATCTACCACCACCTTGCCCGATACGTCGCCGATTGCCGCCTCCCAGCGCTGCCGAAACGACTCGCTGCGGTGGCAATATGTTAGGTACTCTTCGGCCCACTCGGGGTGGTCGAAGTAGTACATATTGGCCTGCAAGCCGGGTGTGGTTGCGTGTATCGGAATTTCTACATAGTGCTCCCGTTCGTGTACGTCGGCCCCTTGCTGTAGAAAAGGAGTAAGTCGTTCAAGCATAAGCGTAGACTAAAAATGAATGGATGAATGATAGTAAAAAGCGTATCTGTCCCGATTGCTATAGTATGGCCTCTTACCACACAAGTCCAACCCGACACCCAGCCCTAGCTCAAGTGCTAACTCACGAAGCCGCAAGCCCTACCTAGCAAAGCATTGCAATAGTCATATCCAACATGGTAAATAGCTCGCTATACTCGACAATCCCCTCTGTACTCTCGACAAATAAGTATAGCTTTTTACCAAAAGGTAACGCAAGGCTAGGAACTGAGTTATTCAGATATATCCCGGCTTTCAACTTTTACATAAGGTAGTCACCCAAAGGTATTATCCTATATTCATTGCAGCTACTTCTACCTTGATAGCTGCGAACCCAAGCTACTTTTGGCTATGCTTGACCTTGTTATTGATGCCCGCCCAGCCGCTCTTATGCCGGGGTTTGCGGTGAAGCGCATCCTCCCCTACCGACTGCGGCGGATGCTGGGGCCGTTTATTTTTATGGACCACGCCGGGCCGGTGCAAGTAGCCCCGGCCCAGATGGCCAGCCTCGACGTGCTGCCGCACCCACACATTGGGCTGAGCACGGTAAGCTATTTATTTGGCGGGCAAGTGACGCACCGCGACTCGCTGGGCGTGGAGCAGGTCATTCGCCCCGGCGAGGTCAACTGGATGACGGCCGGCTCGGGCATTGCCCCCTCCGAGCGCTTCGAAGACCCGGCCGCGCTGGCCGGTGGAGCCTTGGAAATGATACAAACCTGGGTGGCCCTGCCCGAAGCCGACGAGGAGCAGGCCCCAACCTTTCGTAATTACCAACCCACCGAATTACCCATTTTCACCGATACTGGCGTGTGGATGCGCCTGATTGCAGGCGATGCTTTTGGGTTGAAAAATGGCGTAGAAACACATTCGCCGCTGTTTTACCTGCACGTAGTGCTGCAAGCGGGTGCCCGCTTTGGGCTGCCGCGCGGCTACCCCGAGCGCGGGGCCTACGTGGCCAAAGGCAGCGTAGAAGTAGCTGGCCGCGTGTACACACCGGGCCAACTGCTGGTTTTCACGCCGGGCCTCGACCCGGTGCTGGTGGCCCGCGAGCCCAGCACGCTCATGCTACTGGGCGGCGAGCCGCTAGGCGAGCGTTTCATCTGGTGGAATTTCGTGTCGTCGCGCCGCGAGCGCATTGAGCAGGCCAAAGCCGACTGGAAAGCCGGCCGCATCATATTGCCACCCAACGACAACCACGAATTTGTGCCGCTGCCCGACGACCGCACGCGGCCGGCCGGCTCAGGGTCGCCCCCACCGCAGGCATTGTCCTGAATGTAAAACGGAGTGACACTCCGTTTGTCGTTGAGCAGGCCGCCCGGACGACAAACGGAGTGCCACTCCGTTTTACAATTTCTTCCGCTATTAACGGCTGGTTTTGCCAGCGCCGCCGGCGGCGGGCGTGGCACTCACGCGCCACACCTTATTGCCAGCATCGTCGCACACGAGTAGCGCGCCATCGGGCATGGTCACTACGCCCACCGGACGGCCGTGCGCGTGGTCTGAACCATCACCCACGAGGAAACCCGTCAGGAAAGGCTCCGGTTTGCCGGCGGGCTTGCCATCCTGGAAGGGCACGAAGGCCACTTGATAACCCGAAAAAGCCGAGCGGTTCCAGGAGCCGTGCTCGCCCACGAAGGCACCATTCTGGTACTTGGCGGGGAAAGCTTTTTTATCGTAAAACGTGAGGCCGAGGGCGGCTACGTGCGGCCCCATCGGCACATCGGGCACGATGGCTTTGGCCACTAGCTCGGGGTGTTGGCCTTTGAGGCGGGGGTCTTCGTTCTGGCCGTAGTACGAGTAGGGCCAGCCGTAGAAGCCACCTTCCTTCACGCTCGTAATGTAGTCGGGCACCAGTTCGTCGCCCAGCTCATCACGCTCGTTCACGGCGGCCCACAGCGTGTTGGTGCCGGGGTAATAGGCTAGGCCGATGGGGTTGCGCAGGCCGCTGGCGAAGATTTTCTCGCCTGTGCCGTCGGGGTTGATTTCGAGGATATTAGCGCGACGCACTTCGTTTTCAGGACCGTGCTCGAAGGCATTGCTCCCTGAGCCAACTGTTACGAAAATGTGCTTGCCGTCTTTGTTGGCGAATAGGTTGCGGGTCCAGTGGTTGTTGTAGCCACCTTCGGGCAGGTCGAGGATTTTCTGGCCAGCCGCCGTGATTTTGGTATCGCCCGCTTTGTAGGGGAAGCGCATCAGGCCATTGGTGTTGCCCACGTAGAAATAATCACCCATTATCAACATGCCGAAGGGCTGGTTCAGTCCAGTCAGAAACTCGGAGCGCACATCGGGCTTGCCGTCGCCGTTGGTATCGCGAAAGAGCGTAATACGGTTTTCGCTAGTCGGCTGAAGCGAGCGCGACTTGTCGAGGCGCAATGCGGCGGCAATATCCTTTTTCACGCCCTTGGGCAAGGTCGAAGCTTCGGCTACGAATACGTCGCCATTGGGGGCCACGTAGGCCCAGCGCGGGCTGTGCAGGCTGCCCGCAAACTCTGTAACCGTAAAGCCGGCCGGGGCCGTGGGCGTTTTGCCAGCCGGCCAGTCGATGATATCGACGCGCTTGGTTACCGACTTGGTTTCGTAGGGCGCAGGCAGGTGCACCGATTCTTCCTTGGGCGTGGTGACGGTAGTAGCAGGCGTTTCGGCCTGAGCCGTTTGTTTTTCTTCCTTGCTAGGGCCGCTGCTGCACGCGGCGAGTAGGCCCAGCGCGGGTAGCAAGCCAATGTATTTTGAAGTCATATTTTTTTGAAAAGTAGTAGTAGCCAGGGTTTGGCTGGTCATTCACAACCTACTCATTTTACTGACCCGGGCGGTATTAGTTGCGTGGGTAACCTCCCCCCTGGCCCCTCTCCCGTGAGGAGGGGAGCCTGACGACTGCTTGCGTCCGGTTCCGTTTGCTTACGGTCGGCTCCCCTCCTCATGGGAGAGGGACCGGGGGTGAGGTTACCCACGTTTGAGCACAAAAAAGCGGCTGGCACTTACCGCACCAGCCGCCTCTTTTAAAAACCCTATAGAGAATCAATAACCCGGATTCTGCGTGAGCGCCCCGCCGCTCAAGTCAATCTGCGGCTGCGGAATTGGGAAAATCTCGTTTTTCCCCTTGGTAAACGTCTTGCCCTGAGCCGTAAAAATGGGCACAATGCGGCCGGGCTGCACTGCCTCCTGGCGCACGAGGTCGAAGAACCGGTCGTGTTCCATGGCCAGCTCCACGCGGTGCTCTTGCCAGATATTGGCCAGTGTGGCAGGTTTGGCCGCCAGACCGGCGCGGGTGCGAATAGCCGTGAGGTCAGAGGTAGCCGCTGTCGTGTTTCCAAGCTGGAAGGCCGCTTCGGCATTGATTAACAGCACTTCGGCGTAACGCATTACTCGCACATTCTTGGGCAGGTAGTCGGTGTTGCCGCAGTTGGGCTCACGGGTGCGGCTGTGATAGGCCTTGTAGCTATAGCGGAAGTTTTCGACCGAGTCTTTGCTCGGAATACGGAAACCATCCCAAAGCACGGTGCCCGCCGAGCGCTGCCCGGCCGGGGCCGTGGGATTGATGAATATGATGGTGCCAGCGCGGCGCACGTCGCCGGTTTCGTAGGCAGCGGCGAGGTCGGCACTAGGATTGTTGAAGCCAAAGCCTAAGTCAGACCAGCCGCCCCGGCCGCCTTGGCGCGGGCCCTGGCACACGCTGTAGAGCTGCACCGCCGAGTTGTTGCAGGCAGCATTCACGCCGGTTTGCACCTCAAAAATCGACTCCGAATTGTTGTTGCCCACCGTGCGCCAGATGTCGGCGTAGGTCGGGTAGAGTGTGTACTTGGCCCCCGCAATCACGGCCTGGCTCAGGTCATAGGCTTTCTGGTAGTTGCGCTGGTAGAGGTATACTTTGGCCAGCATGCCCTGCGCCGCGCCCTTGGTAATGCGGCCCAGCGTGGTAGCACCTTTTTCGGGGAGGTTATCGACGGCGAACTGTAAGTCGTTGATGATAAATGCGTACGTATCGGCAGCTGAGGCACGGGTTTGTAGCGCAGGGTTGTTGGCATCGGCGGCGGCGGGCACGCCATTCAGCAGCGGCACGCCCCCGAAGTAGCGCACCAGGTTGAAGTAGAAGTAGCCACGCAGGAAGCGTACTTCACCGAGCTGCCGGTTTTTGGTGGTGGCATCGGCCGGGCTCAGCGGAATCTTGTCCAGCGCCTGGTTGGCGCGGGCAATGGCCTGGAAGTGGCCGTTCCACACGTTGTTGATGTTGCTGTTGGCGGCCGTCACGGTGAAGTTATCAATCTGGGCCGCGTCGGCGTAATCGGTGGGCGTGCTGCCCTTGTCGGCATCGTCGGAGGCAATGTCCGTCAGAATAATATTCTGAAAGCCACTGACATCGGACCCGAAGCCACCGAGGTACAACACGTTGTACACGCCATCAACCAGCTTCTGGGCGGCGGCGGGGTCGGTTTTAATGGCATCTTCGCTAAGCTGCCCTTGCGGGGCCACTTCCAAAAAGTCTTTGCAGCCGCTAAACAAGGCCAGCGACATGGCCAAAGCAGCCGTGCCCACGGGGCGCGCTACCGTAAATAGGGTGGGTTTCATACGAAGAATAGCGGCTTATTTGAAGTTAGCAGTCAGGCCAAACGTGATGGTGCGGGCCGTGGGATACGTGGTGGCCTCGATGCCCGAGTCAAGCGGACCGCCCGGCAGTTCGGGCGTGAAGCCGGTGTACTTGGTGGCCGTGAAAATATTCTGCCCCGAGAAGAACACGCGCAACGTAGACAAATGTGCCTTTTCGATGGTGCTAATAGGGAACGTGTAGCCCAAAATGACGTTGGTGAGGCGCAGGTACGAGCCGCTTTCGAGGAAGTACGTCGAGTTGGGCAGGCTGCTCGATAGCGTGCGTGGGTCGGAGTTGGAGTGGTTGGTGGCCGTCCAGCGGCTGGTGGCGAAGCTGGCTTCTACGTTGTCGGTACCCTGGAAGCGATTACGCTTTTTGGCGTTGTATACCTTGTTGTTGAGGTTGCCCGAGAACACGAACGACAGGTCGAAGCCATGCACGTTGATGCCGCCGTTGATGCCGAAATACACCGGCGGCTGGTACGAGCCGTGGTAGGTGCGGTCGCGCAGGTCTACCACGCCATCGCCGTTGGTATCGGCGTATTTCAGGTCGCCAACTTGGGGCGAGAACGTCGAGCGCGGGCCGGCGTTTATCTCGTCCTGCGTCTGGTATACCCCAATCACATCGAGCAGGTAGAAGCTACCCGCCGCCTGGCCGTTGTCGGAGCGCGTCACGAGGTTATCGCCTGCAAACAGCGCCTGCCCGCCGTTGAGGTTGGCAATGCGGTTCTGGTTGAAGGTAACGTTTGCGCCGATATTATAGGTGAAGTTATCGGTGATAGTCGAGCGCCAGTTCAGGGCCGCTTCCACGCCTTTGTTGGTAATGTCGGCGGCGTTGGTAATGAGTTGGTTATCTGGGTCGCCCAGGATGCCGGGAATATTTACCGGAATCAGCGCATTGCTGGTGAGCTTGTTGTAATAGTTCACCTCGCCAGTAAGGTGATTGTCGAGGAAGCCGAATTCCACGGCCGCATCATACTCCCGGGTGGTTTCCCAGCGCACCTGGCCGTTCTTAATCTGGCTGATAACGGCCCCCAGCACCGGCTGACCGTTGAAAACGTAGGGAATGTTGATATCGGCCGTCGTCACGTAAGAGTTGGCCGGAATCTGGTCGTTGCCGAGGCGGCCAAAGCTGCCGCGCAGCTTCAAAAAGCTCAGGCCCTTCACGTCTTTCAGGAAATCCTCATCGGAGATAATCCAGCCCAAGCCCACCGAAGGAAATACGCCCTCGCGACGGTTAGAGGCAAACTTGGAAGAGGCATCGTAGCGCAGGTTCGCCGTGAGCAAATAGCGGTTATTGTACGAGTAATTGATGCGACCCAGCACCGAAAAACGCCGGTCTTTCGACGGCAACATGTTGGGGTCGGGGGTATTAGGGTTATACGGGTTCACCACTGACGTATTGGGGTCGCCGGTGTTCAGATACCACTGGTTGGGGTCGGCGGCCACGCCGCGCACGTAGCCGTAGTAAGGCGTGTACTGGCCCTCCTCGGTGGTAGTACCGGCCAGCACCGTCAGGTCGTGCTTTTCGCCAAAAGTCTTGTGAAACGTAGCCGTGTTCTCCCATAGGTAGCGGTAGGAGTTGGTTTGCATTACGCTCAGGTTGCTGCTGGTGTTCTGCTGGTTACCGCCCGCAATGAGGAATGTAGTAGCATCATTCAGAAACTGGTAGTTGTAGATGGTGCGCGTGTTGGCGTTCAAATCCACGTTGATGGCCGAGCGCAGCGTCAGCCATTCTACCGGCCGCACATCCACGCCGATGTTGCCTTGCAGGCGGTTTTCGCTCGATTGGTTGTAGTTGCTGGCAATGTCGAGCAGCGGGTTGCCCACGTTGCCAAAGGCCGAGGTATTGCCGTAGCGCCCATCGATTCGCGAGGGAATAATGGGCGCGGCCCGGTAGGCGTTGAGATACGCTGAGCCGATGTTTACGTCGCGCGTATTGGCGTGGCTATAAGAAGCTTGCGAGCTAATCGTAACCTTGTCCGACAGCGAGAACGACGTATTAGAACGCACCGTGAGGCGCGAAAACTTGTTGTCGGTCACCAAGCCATCGTCCTGCAACAGGTTGCCCGAGAAGTAGTAGCGCACATTATCGGTAGCGCCCGACACGGCCAGGTTGTGGTTCTGAAACGTGCCATGCTTCAGGATTTCCTTGTACCAGTTGGTCGAACCCGAAAAGCCGGGGTACGTCGGGAAAACCGTGGTCGGCGAAATGTCGCTGATGTAGCTGCGGTACTGGTCAGCGTTGGCCATTTCGACCAAATGCGACGCTTCCTTAAAGCCCGCCGTGCCGCTGTAGCTCAGCACCGGCTTGCCCACCGCACCTTTTTTGGTGGTGATAATAATGACCCCGTTGGCCCCGCGCACCCCGTAGATGGCAGCCGACGAAGCGTCTTTCAACACGTCGATACTAGCAATATCAGCATTGCTAAGGTTACGAATATCAGTCGTTTGCACGCCATCTACCACGTAGAGCGGGTTGGCCCCGGCCAGCAGCGTGCCCGTGCCCCGGATGCGCACCGTAGGCTGCGAGTTGGGCGTGCCGTCGCTGATAATCTGCACGCCGGCCAGTTTGCCTTGCAGCGCCTGGGTGGGCGTTTGCACCGGCTGGTTCACTATTTCGGTGCCTTCTACACGGGCCACCGCACCAGTGAGGTCGCGCTTTTTCTGAGTGCCGTAGCCTACTACTACTACTTCGTTGAGCTTGGTAGTAGATACCAGGGCTACGTTGAGGGAAGTTTTGCCGGCTACCGGTATTTCCTGCGAGGCATAGCCTACGTAGTTGAAGGTAAGCACCGCATCGGCCGGGGCCTGAATGGCGTAACGCCCGTCGAGACCGGTTTGGGCATTAATAGAGGTGCCTTTTACAAGCACCGTTACACCAAGCAGCGCTTCCTGCGATGCTGCATCAGTAACTACACCCGTAATGGGCGCATTCTGGGCAAATAACGCCGCTGGCAATAGCAGCAGCATTAGTAAGGCCCAAGCAAAGGAGTGGAGGTTTTTCATATATGGGTGGGGAATGGGAAAAGTGGGTCAGACCAGGTATTTCAACCGATGAACTGGCTGATTTTGGCGACGAATGTAGTAATAATTCACTTCATTGCGCCTGCAATCGATTTCGGTGAGCTTACTTTGAAGTGGCTGGCTGCTATACTACCAACCTCCTATTTACC
>CAXUKA010000042.1:7831-27170 GCA_964251335.1 uncultured Hymenobacter sp. | reverse complement strand
GTGCCGGGCCGGGCTAAAAGTGCGGTGGCGACCAACGCTGCCGATTGGGTGGTGCCTTCTTCGGGGGCCGCACCCCGGTCGAGTGGCTACGCGGTCTGGGTGCCGCAGAAGGGCAACGTAGTGAATACGGGCGGATTTGGCACCACGCTCAGCGGGCGCACCTTACGTCACGCGGCAACGGCCCCGAATGGCTGGGTAAACTGGGCACCGGCCGACGTATTGCTCGACGTGATTCCGGCGACGTACACGGGCATTATCCTGCAAATCGATATCCCAGCCGTCGCCAAGGCCAATAGTGCCATTACGCTGGGGGTCTATGCTGCCAGTGCGCTGCCTTCGAATAGCGGGGATGTGGTAGGGCAGTATCAGGATAACACGGAATTTCACTTGCAATATCCCGGCAACAACAATCCGGCTATCTATTACCCGAATGGCACTGTGCCAGTTACAGGGGCGGCGGTAAGTATTGTGTTTAAGGTCACAACGGCCGACGCGCCGGCAGATGTGTACCTGGCTGATGCGCAAGGCAATCCCGTTGGACCCGTGAAGCAACAGGCCGTCGCCACCACGGCGAAACTGGGCATTGGGTGCTTCCTCTATGGCAATGCGGGCTGGGATACGGGCCAGGACGTGAGCCAGGTGACGGATGTGTACCTGCATAGCGATTTCTTAATCGCGGCACCTTAATCGGCGCTAGTCGCAACCGAGCCCCGCCCCACCAGGCGGGGCTTTTTTGTGTCCTTTTGGCGCGCAAGCGTGCCCGACAGCTTTGCATCGATTCTTTGCCCAACTCGATGTTTGCTAACGCTACCCTTGCCACGATTCTTCAGGCCCCGTTCCTCATTGAAGGCCAGGCCCTCCAGATGCTTTACGCGGAAGTTGCCCAGCTGCTCAGTGGGCAGTCTGGTGGTTCGTCGGGGCCGGAGCGGGAGGTGAAGCAACTGGGCTTCTATGCCCTGACCCCGCACGCGGCGGCCCTGGGCGTGATGAGTTACGCCTCGCTCGACGACGTGCCCGCCGGCTCGATTGCCGTGCACACGGTGGCCGGCGTGATGATGCCCGACGACTCGTGGTATTCCATCGGCACCAAAACCATCGGCCAGCGCATGCAGCAGGCCGATGCCCACCCCAACATCGTGGCCCACGTGGGCGTGTTCAACACCCCCGGTGGCTCGACGATGGGCCTGGAAAACTTCGCCGCTGTTATTGCGGGCACGCAAAAGCCCTTCGTGAGCTTGGTGCAGCAAGCCTGCTCAGCCGGCTACTGGAGCGCCAGTGCCGGCAACGTGGTGATGCTGGCCGGCCGCACGGCGATGGCCGGCAGCATCGGTACGATGGCGCAGTTCCTGGACTTCACCAAGTACTTCGAAGCGCTGGGTATCACCCAGGTGACGGCCTACGCCACCAAGAGCACCGACAAGAACGCTGCCTACCAGGCCGCCGTCGACGGCGACCTCAAGCCGCTCCAGGAGCAGATTCTGGACCCGCTGAACGAGGTATTTCTGAGCACGGTGCTCACCAACCGGGCCGACACGCTCGACCCCAAAACGGCCGAAAAAACGGTGCTCACGGGCAAAGTATTCGTGGGCCAGGCCAACATCGACAACGGCCTGGCCGACCTGATGGGCTCGCTCGAAGAGGCCATTGCCCTGGCCCAGCAACTCGCCGACGAGGCGGACTCCACTGATTCACCTTCTTCTTCCTCAAAATCTTACATGTCACTCTTCGCTAAGAAGTTGACGCTGGGTGCTGCTGCGCACGCCCTCGTCGAAGCCAAAACCATCACCGACGAGCAGCTCACTGCTGCCAACGGTGAACTCTCCGCTGCCGGCGTGACCGGCGCGCAACTCATCACCGAGGCCGCCTACAACGACCTCTCGGCCAAGGCCGGCCGCGTCGATGCGGCCGAGGCCACGGCCAAGGGCTTTACCGACGCACTGGCTGCCGCTGGCGTGGCCGATATCGCCGCCCTGGTCGCCCAGCGCGACGGCTTCAAGGTGAAGGCCGACAAGTTCGACAAAGCCCCTGGTGCCGGTCACACCAACCCCAACCTGGAAGCTGGTAAAACCGACGTGGATGCTGGCGAAGCAGATGAACACGCGCAGGCTATCGCCGCGCTGCCCCACAACAAGGCCCTAGCCGGCCACCCGATGTTCGGCTAAGCTTCACCTCTATTCTTTTTTGGCCAGTTGGCCACCATCAAACTATTATTTAGCAGCCAGTTATGGATATCCAAGACATTCTAACCGAATGGGGCACCTACTACCGCGACGGGGGCCAAGACCTCACGCGCGTCCTTAAAAAGCCCTACATTTCGTCACAAACGGAGGCCCTCTTTGGCCTGATTCCGACCGACGACACGAGCTACCAGATGGCTATCGCCGAGCTGAGCCGCGTGCTTCAACCCTTCCAGCTCGGCTGGACGCCGCTGGGCAACCTGAAGGTTTCGCCTATCCTGCTGACCCAGACGCCGTTCAAGGTCGACCTGGAGGAAAACCCCGACAAGCTGGAGAACTCCTGGCTGGGCTTTCTGGCCGATAACAACCTGGACCGCGCCCAGTGGCCCTTCGTGCGCTATCTCGTCGAGCAGCACCTCTACGCCCGCATGGACGAGGATTACGAGCTGAATGAGATTTACTTCGGCAAGTTCACGGCCCCCACGCCTGGGGTTGCCGGGGCTGCCGGCACGGGCATGGATGGTATCCGCACCATCATCAACCGCGAAATCGCCTCGCCTACCAGCCGCATCACCCCCATTGTAATGGGCGCGATTCCGACCGACCCGCAGGCCTTCTGCGAGTACGTGGAGGCGTTCGTCGACAAGTTCACCCTGCGCTATCGCGGCCAGGCAATGGAGGTGTGCATGAACCTGACGCTGGCCCGGCGCTACGCCAAGGGTCGCCACCAGAAGTACAAGAGCGACATCGCCGACCCCACCGCGCGTCAGATTATCGACGGCAACGGCAACGTGCTGCTCACCGCCCCGATTGAGTTTACCAACCACACGGTCGTGGGCCTGCTCTCGATGGGCGACTCGATGAAAATCTGGGCTACCAACAAGGAAAACCGCAAGCGCCTGGCCAAGAAGACGGTCAACACCAAGAGCGTGCGCATCGAGAGCGCCAAGCGCCAGGTGTTCGTTCTCACCGACTTCTACAAAGGCCTGGGCTTCCCGGTGCTGGAGGCCGTGTTCACCAACGAGCAAGACCTCACGCTGTAAGTCAACTAAGCTGCCGCCCGGCCCCCAAGCCGGGCGGCCTTTAGCTATGGCCAAGAAAAAAGCAACTACTAAACAAGACGTTAGCGCTAAACCCCTTATGGATACTTCCAATGCTGCGCTCTCCCTGGAGGAGCGCTTTGCCCAGCTTGAGGCACAATTCAAGAAAGCCAACGAAGAGTCGGCCGCCAAAGACGCCGTCATTGCCGCGCAGGACTTGCAGCTGGCGGCGGCCAACGCCCAGGGCGCGGGTGCCCTCTCGGTGGTGACCCACGAGGATAAGCACTACCAGGTGCTGGCCGGCAAGTTCAGCCTCGACGATAAGGTAATTACCCACGCGGAGCTGAAGGCCGACCCCGAGTTGGTGGCACTAGTGGTGGAGAAATACCCCAGCCTGCTGCAACTCGTCGAGGCCAAGCCGGCTGCCAAGGCCTAAGCGCCTGGTTGCCGCCTTCCTCATCTAAACCTTACTTTATTCGTTTTAACCTATTCACTATGAATACGTTTGCATTAAACAACCTGGCCGGCCCAGGTGGCGACGATAACACGCCGGGCCTGCGGGGCTACATCCTGACGGCCCGCGAGGACGACTTCGACGTTATCGCCAAGGCCCCGGCTACGGGCACCACGGCCGGCGAAACGGCCATCATCACGGCCCCCCACACCTTCAAAACAGGCAAAGGGTGGACGAAGCAGTACATCACGCTCGACTCCAACCAGCTCAAGGCCGACATCGTCGGCGAGCGCGATGGTCGCGGCCTGAAAGTGAGCTTCGAAGGCTTCCACCCCGGCAACAAGGCCGAGGCGCTGGAATTCTTCCGCGTGGTGAAAAACCTGGGCCTCATCATGCTGGTACCCGATGCCGATGGCACCTACCTGCAGGTGGGCGCGGAAGGCCTGCCCGTCGAGCTGGCTCCGGCCTACGACTCGGGCAAGCTATCGAGCGGTCGCCGGGGCTGGACGGTTAAAGGCGAGGCCTATTCCAACGGCATGTATATCTACTCGGGTGCCGTTACGATGAAGCCCTAATGGAAAAGTCTTCCCACCAACTGCTCCCCGAAGTGGCCGAGAAGTTCCGCTGCACCATCGTCCCGTGTAGGATTGAAATGCCGTGGCTACGGCGCACCATCGACCTGCGC
This sequence comes from uncultured Hymenobacter sp., assembly GCA_964251335.1. Classification (GTDB taxonomy): domain Bacteria; phylum Bacteroidota; class Bacteroidia; order Cytophagales; family Hymenobacteraceae; genus Hymenobacter. The sequence goes on along the minus strand of CAXUKA010000042.1, from coordinate 22,814 downwards.
ACGCTGACCTTGGCCGAGGCGGAGGAGTTAGTGAAAGACCCGAAGTTTACCTACTTAGTGCCCAAGCGAACGCGCAAAAAGAAAGCGGCTGTCAGTACGTAGAACCAAGGGTAAAAGCCCCGCTGCCACAAGTAGCGGGGCTTTTTTACGTCCTTTCCTACCGTGGTCGGCCGCGGCAACTTCGAAGCATGAAACTGCCCGACATCCAGGCCTGGCTGGCCTCTGAGCAAGACTTCAAGCAAGGCGTGGCGCTTTATGCTGCGCTGGGTCAGAACCCGGTGTACCAGCGCCTCTTCACGCTGGGCGCGACCGACTACAGCCGCCGAGTGCTGTTGCGCGAACTGAGCAGCCTGGTAGCGCCAGGCCGCGATACCATCGCGGTAGCCGTGCACGAGCTGACTGCCTTGGTGTCGGAAATAAACAAAGGAGGCGAGGTAGTTGCGGAGTTAGTTCCTCCCATCGCGCTGCCGGCCGCGTCGGTGCCTGGTGTCGACTCGCCGCTGCTCGCCGACGTGCGCCAGCAGCTGAAGGCCGCACGCGACGAGCGTAGCCATTTGCACCCCCAACTCACGGCCAAGAACCTGGGCAAAAAGGCCCGCCTGGTGCTGGCCCTGCGCATCGTGGCCCTCACGAGTCAGGAGGTCAAGCTCAAGGCCCAGGAGGCGCACGTGCAGCAGCACGGCCGCTTACCAGGCCCGGTGGCGACGGCCGAGGTGACTGACGAGGCCGAGCTACGCCAGCGCCTGCTCAACCTGCGCAGCCGCCGCAGCAAGCTCAAGGGCAAGCCGGAGCAGGCTGAAAAGCTAGCGGCTATCGAAGCAGAAATCGCCTTAATCCAATCAAAATTGACCAATGAGTAACTCGCTACCTACTGTAACTGATCTGCCAGGGGCCGAGCAGGTGCCGGTGCCCACGTCGACGGGCGTGGAGCGCATCTACGCGGCTTATCTGGCCGAAACCCTCCATCTGCTAAGCAAGGACGATAAGGAGCTGCACAGCGAACTGGAAGCGGCCTACGCGCTGATTCTTAACTACCACGAGTTCGAGCAGGCCTGGCCGCTGCTGGCTAGGCAGTTCAGCCTGAGCCGCGCCACGTGCTACCGGCGGCTGCGGGATGCTACCAATTTATTTGGTGACGTCAAAAAGGTGAAGAAGCAAGGTCGTCGGGAAGTGCTGCTGACGTATGCCCGAAAGCTGCTCCAGATTGCGCTCACCCAGCGCCCGCCCGACACCAAGGGCGCACTGGCAGCCATGAAGTTCGAAGCCAACCTCACGGGGCTGCTGCGGGCTGACGCGCACAACGAAGACCAGGGGCCGGGCACGGGCAACACGTCCTATATCCTGAATTTGACGGTGCAGGGGCGCAAGTCGCGCCAGTTTGACCTCACGAACCCCGAAGACATCAGCGATGCCAACTGGGAACTGGTTAACGAGGCCGTAAACGAGGACGTGGTCGACTCCGACCAAATGCAACGACTTATCGCGCAGGCGAAGGAAGGAGACGGAAAGCTATGATTAGCCAGGAGCAGCTCAAGTTCAATCAGCCCCAGAAACGCTACATCACGGCTAGGGGTAAAAAGCAGGGAATCAGCATCTGGGGCCGGGGTACGGGCAAGTCCAGCATCATCGCCTGGGACATTCACCAAATCGTGTCGACGATGCCTCGCTCGTGCTGGGTCATCGTCGGCTCGACCTACAAGCAGGTGCTCACCCGCACGCTGCCCTCGACCGTGGCCGGCCTCGAGCGCTTAGGCTATCGCCTGAACCGTGATTTCTACATCGGGCGCAAGCCGCCGCCCTCGCTCAATTGGGACCATCCTTTCGAAGGCCCGCTGAGCTACGACCACTTCATTATTTTCAAAAACGGCACCGGTTTTCACCTGGTCTCGCTCGATGCCGGGGGCTCGGCCTCGCGCGGCCTGAACGTGGACGGCTTTATCGGGGACGAGGCCCTGCTTTTTGATAAAACCAAGCTCGACGCCGACTTGTCGGCTACCAACCGGGGCAACGGGCAGTATTTCGGCAAAAACCCGATGCACCACGGCGTTTTCCTGTTTTCGTCAATGCCCTGGGGCGACCAGGGGCGTTGGCTGCTGGATAAGTCAAAATACTATGAAAATGAGGGAATTGACTTAGTAGAGCGCCAAAATGAGCTGATTGACGCCCAGGTGCGTTTCCTGGACGTGGCCTCTGACAACGCGGCCACCGACGAAGAGAAGGTGGCTATCTGGCGCGAGCAGGTGTTGCCGCTCATGAAGGCCGTGCGCTATTTCCCGAGCCTGGCTAATAAGGGCATTTTCTACTCCGAGGCCAACGCGTTCGACAACATTGCGAACCTGGGCCTGCAGTACCTGATTGACCAGCGCCAGTTCATGACGGACTTCACGTTCCAGATTGAAATGATGAATCGCCGCCCTACGACGGTAGAGGGCGGCTTTTATGCCCAGTTCGACCTAGCCCGCCACGTGGTGGAGTGCGCCAACGACGACTTCGTGCTGGGCCTGGCCTTGGGCGATGAATTCAGCAAGGGCAAGGGCCGGGGTAAGGGTGGTGGCCTCAACCTGGAGAAGCTCACGGCCGCTGGCGGGGCACTGCGCCTGGGCGATAAAGACTACTCCAATAGCCTGGCCGATAGTGATTGCCGCAGCCACCAAGCCCTGCGTGTATCGGTCGACTTCGGGGGCAACATCACCACCTCGCTCATTGGCCAGCCCCACGTGGACGTGCGCGAATACCGGTTCCTGAAGGGCTTCTACGTCAAGCATCCGGCCTTTATCAACGACCTGGTGGAGGCTATTACCACTTACTACAGCTGCCACCTGCGCCGGGAGGTGGAGTTTTTGGCCGATGAGGAGCACGGCGATGCCGTGCGGGCCGATAGCAAGTTCACCCTCAACGAAACGTTCATGCAGGCCTTCCAGAAGCGGGGCTGGCGCATCCAGCGCTTTGGCCTGGGCCGCATGCCCAGCCACGGCACGCGCTATTTGCTAGCCCAGGAGCTACTCGGGGAGCAGAACCCCAAGCTGCTGCGCCCGCGCTTCAACAAGGTCAACTGCAAGGACGTAGTCACGTCAATGCTGCTGACCCCCGTGAGCCAGGATAGTAAGGGGCGCATCGTCAAGGTCAAGAAGAGCGAGACCAAGAAGAATTTCCCCCAGGAGCACGCTACCCACTTCTCGGATAACGTGGACCTGCACCTGCTGAGCTGCGGCACGGAGGTAATCAACGCGATGGTCGACTTCAGGCAGCTGGGGGTCTTTAGTACCTAAACGCTAACTACTCAGGGGATTCTTCGCCTATTGCCTAACCTGCCTAGAAAGCGGTGTAAGTCCACTCGTGCGTGTAAGTATCCCCGTTCACCCCAAATTCCTTTAGCTTCAGGCGTAGCGTCGTAGTAGAGAGTTCAATCAGCTCACACGGAACAGGTGTGGTCGTAGCGGCAAATACTAAATGGGTCTGATTTTGGTCCCAGTCCCAATAGTTAAGGTCAGAAGGCTGCTCAGTGGGAGTACAGAGGAGACTGCCGTGGTTGAAGATGTCGGTCTTATCCCGATTGAAGGAATAGAAATCATCTATCGCGCAAGGTGCCATCCCTGCGTAGGCGTCCGTTACGGTCGCGGTTCCCGTTGCCGCCGTAACAAACGCAGTCCGATAAGCTGTCAGGCGCCAGTTCTTCGCGATGAGCAAAGCAGTCTTTGCATCTGTTTCCGGCTCGGAGTCGGACTTTTTACAGCCACTAAGCAGCAGTAGGCATAGAAGTGGTAATAGTTTGTTCATGGCTGGTAGAGAGGCAGAAAGAGTGTGAGCGTTCTTTTAAGGTAGGTGATGGCAAGTTAACAAGCCCTGGCTAATTGGTCAGGGCTTTTTTGTTGCCCCACCCCCCAGCCCATCGGAGAGGGTACCCCACAGATATCCCCGAGGCAGCCCCTGGCAATTGCCAAACCGCGACAGTGCAAGCCGGGGGAATCTCGTGCGCCTGTGAGACTGTGAACGCTCGATTTGGCCCAAAATCGCCGTTTGCAGCGCGCTAGGGCACTTCGGACTGAGATTGGACTTTCGGCCCGCTTGGGGCTGTTCAGGGCCGTTTTTGTGTCCTTTTAGTGGCCTCGGTGGCGCGGGTACTTCGTGGCACCAATGAACGCCCCAACTGCCCCCACCATTCGCTTAAAGGACGCCTTGGCCCTGCTCGACGGGCCGGCTCCGGTCGCCGTGCGCTGGGTCAAGTGCGACGTGCGTCGCCAAACCGGCGGCGACTTCGGCCAGCTCGCCGCCAGCCGCATCGCCCGCCGCACCAAATCGGTCACGGCGGCGCTGCGCCTGCCCACCACTGCTGAGGAAACGGACGCCGACCGCGCCGACGTCGCGGCCGACGGGCAAGTGCCCGTGCCCTCGGGCACGAAAGACCCTGGCCACTGGGTCAATGCCACCCGCAACCTGGTCGATACCCGCACGGGCAAGCTGGTCAAAATTCACATCTACCTGCTCACGCACGTCGCGGGGCGCAAAGTCTACCTCTAAATGCAGCAGCTTGTATTCAGCGGCCGGGGCACCCTGGCTTATATGGATGGCCTCGGTGCCGTGGTGCGAATCGGCAACGCCCTGAGCACCAACGGCAGCAAAGCCACCGGCAAGCAGGCGGGTGCGGAGGCTACGACCTCGGTGGAGCGGGGCCTGAGCGGCCTGGTCGCGCCCTGGGGGCCGGGCAACGACCATCCGCAGCGCGTACTGGCCGACATCCGGAAAAGCACCATCCTCAACCCGGTGCTGGACTGGAAAACCCGCGCCACCTATGGCAAGGGCATCGTCTACGGCAAGGTCGTCGACTACAAGGACGATGGCACGGAGGTGTTTCGACGGGTGAAAGACCCGGTCGTGAAAGCTTTTTTTCAGAAAAGCAACCTGACCCGCTACGGCATGGAAGGCATGCAGGGGCTGCACTACTTCGCGATGGCGTTTCCGGAGCTGATACTCAGCAACGACCGCAGCCAGATTACCAGCCTGGCTATCCAGGACACGCCGTTCTGCCGGTTCTCGACGCCCAAGCTCGGCCTGCCGGTGCCCGAGTGGGTGTACATCTCAGCCAACTGGCCGGCCGCCGCGCCCGACGACGGCTACACCGACCGCGTGCCGGTGCTCGACCCCTACGGCGACGTGGTCACAGCCCTGCGCGAGGACACGCGCGGCTTCAAGTACATCTACCCGCTGGCCCTGCCCAGCCCCGGCAACGCGCTCTACCAGCTGGCGGCCTGGGACGTCATCCGCAAGTCGCGCTGGTTCGACGTGACGCTGGCCATTCCCGAGTTCAAGATTCAGTTGTTCAAAAACCAGCTGACCATCAAGTACATCATTAAGGCCGACATCCGGTACTGGGCGTGGAAATATCCCGACTGGGCCGATAAGAAGGAGGGCGAGCGCAAGCGCATCATTTCCGACGAGCTGGCCGACTTCGAAAAGACAATGGCCGGCACCGATGGCGCGGGCAAGTCCATCATGAGCGTCACGATGCCCGACCCGCAGAACCCCGGCAACACGATTAAAGTGTTCACGGTCACGGCGGTCGACGACAAAATCAAGTCGGGCCTCTACATCGAAGACTCGCAGGAGGCCAGCTCGCACTTCTACACCGCCCTGCAGGTAGACCCGACGCTGTCGGGCATCAGCCCTGGGAAGGAGATGGGGGCCGGTTCCGGCTCCGACAAGCGCGTGGCCTTCAACATGTTCGTGGCTACCCACACCTTCCACCAGGACTTGCTGCTGGAGGTGCTCAACCTGGTGCGCGACTACAACGGCTGGGATCCCGACCTGGAGTTCCGCTTCCTGACGCCTCAAATCAACACGGCTGACGCCCCTAAGGAAGTCGCCGCCAGCCCTGTCAAAAATGCTGCTTAACACCATCGACGAGCTGAAAAGCTACGTGGCCCTCGATACGGAGGGCATCCTGCCCAGCTTCGCCCTGGAGCTGGTCTATGTGGAAGACAACCTCATTCGGCCGCTGCTGGGTGGTGCCCTCTGCACCTGGCTGCAAACCGCCTACGACGCGCCTGGCTTCGACCCCAAGGGCACCGGCCTGGATGCCCAGCTGCTGCGCGCCGTGCAGGCCCCACTGGCCCGCCTCTCGGTGGCCTACAACATCACGCTGCACATGGCCAGCATCGATGAGACGGGCGTGCACATCGTGAGCACGGACAAAAGCAAGACGGCTTTCCAGTGGCAGACCAACCAAATGCAGGCCTTCCTGCTCAAGCGCGGCTACCTGGGCCTCGACGCCCTGGTGAACTGGCTGGAAGAGCATCACGCTGACTCGCCCGAGTTGCAGGCCTGGGCTGCCTCCACGGCCGGCCAGCGCCACCGCCGCGAGCTGTTCACCAGCACCGCTGAGTTTCAGGAGTACGAGTTGATTTCCAACTCGCGTCAGGTATTCGAGGCCTTGCGGCCCGTGCGCCGCCGGATGGAATCCTTCGAGCTGCAGCGCGTGCTCGGGGCCGACTTCCTTTTCGAGCTGCGCGAGCAGGTGCGCACCCGCGCCGTGAGCAGTGAGAACCAGATGCTGCTGAGCACCTACGTGCTGCCGGCGCTGGCCTGCCTCACCATCGGCCACGCCGTGCCCGAGTTGGGCCTGCGCCTCACGGGCGAGGGCATCGACCTGGTCATCGCGCGCATCGATGACAGCAACTCGAAGGAAGCGGACGCAGGCTTGGACGCGCTGCTGGCCAATAAAGTGAACGAGGCCCTGGATGCGGCCGCCCGCTACCTGACCCGGCTCACTGACTACCTCGACCGCACGGCCTCGGTCACGCGCTTCGCCACCTACTTCAACTCGGCCACTTACACCGACCCGCACCAGGTCGTCGGGCCGGTCAATACGCCCGACTCCAAAATCTACAAGCTCTGCTAATGCGCCTGCTTCTCAACTACCTGGCCGCTTACACGAGCGGCAAAACCGTGCCGGCCGTGCTGCTGGGCGCGGTGCTCACGCCGGTGCTGGTCTTCGTGGAGAAGTACCTGTTCAACGACTGGAATTTCCTGGGCTCGCTCGGGGCACTCATCCTGGTCGACACGGTCTTCGGCGTGCAGTACCACTGGCAGGCGCACACGGTCAGCTCGCGGGGCTTCTCACGCCTGTTCAAAAAGGCCATTATCTACCTGGGCCTGCTCGTGCTCACCCACCACCTCACCAACTATCAGGTGCAGGGCGAGGTGAATGGGGTCTTCAGCAGCTGGTTTGCCAAGTTCATGTACGCCTGCATGATGGCGCGCGAAGCGCTCAGCATCCTGGAGCACGTCAAGGAACTGGAGCCGCGCCTGGTGCCCAAAGTTTTGCTCAAGCGCCTGGCCCTCTTCTCAGAAGGGGAATTCGATGCCGCCGCTTCCACCGCGCCCACTGTGCCCACCGTGCCAGGCCTGGACGCCTCTACTCCACCATCCTCTAACGCCCAATAACTTATGGCAACTTCAGAACAAACAGCTTTCGTTCGCACCTATGCTGCTGCCGCCGTCGCGGCCGGCCACGTCGTCGGCCTCAGCGCCCTGGTCATCCTCAGCCAAGCAGCCCACGAGGGCCAGTGGGGCACCAGTTTCTCGGTGCGCACCCGCAAAAACCACTTCGGCATGATTGCCGCTGGCAGCAAAAATGCCTTCTGGGATGGTGTGAGCAAGACCCAGAGCAGCGCCAGTGGGCTGTGGTTTCGCGTCTACAAGACCCACGAGGCCAGCTTCGAGGACTTCGCCAGCCTGATTTCGCGCAAGTATCACGCGGCTTTTGCCTGCGCCCAAAACCCAGTGGCCTATGCCGAGGCCATCGCGGCCTCGCCCTACATCAGTGAGCAGAACGGCGACAACCGTCCGACCTACGCCCGCGCCCTGAAGGCCAACGCCGTGACCATCGCGGCCATCGCCAAGCAGCTCAACATCCCGCTCACTTAATCCTTATGCCCATGAGACACTTGCTACTTATTCTGGTCGGGCTCCTAAGCTTGGCCAGCTGCACCCGCAAAACCTACTGGACGGGCTTCCACGGCCCGGCCTACCTGCCCACTAGCCCCGGTGAAACACGCGCCCAGGCGGCCCGCCGCACGGCTGAAGTGCGCCGCCTCGACTCGCTCACCATCGAGCGCTGGTCTATTCCTCCCTGCCAGGCCCCGGCCCGGCCCCACTTTAAAAAGTAGCCCGATGACCCGCTTTATTCTGCTTATCAGCTGTTTGCTGCTGCTTGCCGGCTGTGCCCTGGAGTACGAGCTGCCCCCGGCCGTGGCTGACCCCCTTGACTCAACCGCCCGCGCGGCCGGCCTGCGCGCTGGCAAGGTCAAGTTCAACGGCCCCGTTACGTTCCAGGTCGTAAGTGGTACCGGCAACACGACCACGGCCGCCACTACGACCAAGCCCGCCGGGCCGGTCGCCACCGGTGCGAGTCAGGCGCAGGATTTTACTAAGGCCGGCCAGCAGGGTGGAGCAGTAGCTACCGCGCCCGGTGCCACGGCTGGGGCCACCACCCGCACCGGCTTGCCAACCTGGCAGTTGGTAGCTGGGGGGCTGCTCATTTTGCTGCTGCTGTTACTAGGGCTAGGGTATAAATTCCGAGCTAAGCTACTTGGATTTGTGTAGCATGAGAGCCAAGAAACAGCAGCCCATCGGCTTCGGCCGCACGCCCATGCCCGACGAGGTCGGCGACGACGCACCCGGGCAGGGCGGTCACCACCCGGCCCAGCGGCAGCCGCCTCCGCCACTAGTAGAGCCCATCGCCATCGATGATGTGGAGCTATACGAAATCCTGCAGCGCTACAATTTGCAGCCGTTAGTGCCGCTGGCCAAGTTCGAGTACCAGCTTGTGGAGCTGATTGCCGCCCTGGAGCAGCGCATCAGGGAGCTAGACCCTGACTTATAAAATCTATCCTTTCGAAGAAACCCCAGTCTGACTGCCGAGGCTTTTTTGTGCGCTATTCACTCGCTACTGAAAGTGGCTCCGGGGTAGGTTTTCGTAGGCTCAGCAGCAGGAAAGTGCTAATTCCTACGTAAAGCACTTCTTGGGCGATAAAGTTGACGGTGACTGAGGTAGAAGTAAGTGAGATAGAGGCAAATCGCTTAAAGTCAAGCAGCAAGGGTAGAATGCCTATGATGGTGATTAGGATATAGACAAGTTTAGCCCACTTCCGTCCCTTTCGGATGAGATAAGCTACCCAAAGGATGAAGAGCGAAATCACTATTATCAACGCTAATCCCGTGCGCGAGGTGTGCGGACCCCAAAAGCCTTGTTTGACAAAGAAATTGATAGTGGTAAACACTAAGGTTCCCAAGTAAATCAGGTTAGAGGCGAGTACTTCATAGCGGTGCTTTTGGGCAAGGGTCATGCAACGGAAACAAGAAGTGATGGTATAGGGGCAAAGAACGTCGCCAACTTCCAGTTTGGACCTTGACACTAGCAAAATTGACTGCCTGTGAACTTGACAAGCCTGCTGGCTAACTTGCACCCAACCATTTACTAATTTATGGTAAGACACTTACAGACCACGGGCGAGAAGTAGCGGTTTATTCCCCCGCACTTCTTGTATGAAACGCGCTAAAAAGCGCTGGGCCTGGAAGCCCAAGCACAAACGTCCTCACTTCAAAAACTGGTGGTCGCGTCCGGATAGCAGTGGGTATTATCACCGGATAGCTCAAACCCAGCACCAGACGCAAACTCAGCGGGCTTTTGTCCGCCTGAAGCAAGGCGAAGAGGAAGACGCAGTACATTTTCCCTACCATCACAAGCATTGGCTGAAGTTGTGGTGGGGCTAAAAAAAGCCCCGTTGCTCGCGAGCAACGGGGCTTTTTTTGTGTCCTTTCTACCCGAGGCAGACGCTGGCAATTTCGGGGCATGGAAACCCTGCAAATTGGCACCATTACCAAACACGTGCCCTCGACCTGGAATGAGCTGAAGCGAAAGCAACTGCTGCGCCTGCTGGCCGAGATATATTCCGACCCCCAACCCGGCCGCCGGCTGCGGCTACTCGCCCTGCTAAGCGGCTTCCCGCTGCCGCTGCTGGCCAGCCTGCCCCCCGTGGTGCTGGCCCAGCTACTGCCCCTCACTGACTGGGTCGACTCGGATGCGCACCGCCTCACGGCCCAGCTGCTGCCTACTATCCGCATTCCCGGCCGCCACGTCACCGAGCAACCCACCACCTGGCACGGCCCGCGCGAGAGCTTCAGCAACCTGCTCTTCGGTGAGTTCATTTTCGCCGACACCTTCTTCGCCCTCTACTGCCTGCACGGCACCCAGTCGTTTCTCGACCAGTTCTTGACCGTGCTGTATCGGCCGGCCAAGCGTGATGCCTCACCGGAGCGGGCCGACTGGGACGGCGACGTGCGCCTGGCCTTCAACGAGCACCAGCTCGAAACCCGCACGCCCCGCGTCTTTCTGGTAGCACCCTTGGAGAAACTCGCCGTGGTGACCTGGTATCGGGGCTGCCGCGCCCAGCTCGCCCAGGAATTCCCCGACGTGTTTGTCGCGGCCGAAGAGGATGCCGAGGCCAGCGCCAAGCAGGCCCCTGACTGGAGCCGCGTGCTGCGCAAGCTCTCGGGCGAGGCCTTCGGCCCCGTGCAGCAAACTGCCAAGCAGCCCGCGCGCCTGGTACTGGCCGAAATGCAGGACTTAGCTGCTGACTATCAACGCTCAAAAAACCGCTCTAATGCGTAGCTCCACTTACGAGGGCCTGTTTTATAACCTGGCCCAGTCGCACCAGCTCATCCTGCACCGCGACGACTCGCCTCGCTTTGCCCGCATCGTTATGTCGGTTGACCCCTTGCAACGGCAGGTCGACCTGCACGAGATGCAAACCGTGCTGCTCGGCCGCTACCTCAAGCCGGGGGCTGGCCAGCAGGTGCTCGTGCTCGAATCGCTCCAGACAGCCTACCGCGACAACCACGGCGACAACTACCAGCGTCAGCGGCGCGGGGCCTTCTTTATCCTGGAGAAGGTCACCGACCCCAAAAAGGCCTGGGAAACCCTAGACCGCACCGAGCAAACCGGCGAGCAGCTGCTGGGAGCCATCCGGCACAAGTACAGCGAAGACCCGCGCGTGCGCTGGGACGTGGGCTCCATCAACGCCGATGCCGTGGGGCCGCTGGGCGAGGCCAGCGACTGGTACGGCACGCGCTTCGATTTCGAGTTTTCCACCCCTGCCACGGCCGCGCTGCAATTCAACCCGGCCGTGTTTACCCTTCCGATTCAATAAGTTATGGCTGGCGAACGCTATACCAAAATCACCATTCGCGCGGCCTGGTCGTGGTGGGCCAACACGCGCGGCCAGCAAACCACGGAGGTGCGCGTCAAGCTGGCTGGCCAGTGGGAAGTCTTCCAGCGCGGGGGCAATGCCAACCAGTTTGTGGTGCCTGACCCCGGCACCGGCGGCCCCGACCCGCGCGACTTCGTGCTGCGCGGGGTCAACAACCTGCTCACCCTGGTACGCGGCCGCATTCTGCAGCGCGGGTTGTCCTACACCCTCAGCGCGCCCCGCGACATGGGCGACGACAGCAGCCACAATGGCCAGGGCAACGAGACCCAGGCCTGGCCCATTATCGAGTTCGACATTGAGGCCAACGTCTACGACCCGAGCTACGACCTGGACTTTGCCGACTACTCCTTTGCCCCCAACCTGGGCTTAGGGGGCTGGACGGTCACGGCGTTCCAGAAAACCATTGCCCCGGTCGTGGTGACACCTATCGTGACACCAGCCACCATCTACGGCTCGGCCACGGGGCGCATCGAGTTGGCCGTGAGTAGCGTCCAGACCTACACGTTTGTCTACCAGTGGGACGACCAGGCCGGGGCAGGCATCCCGGTGCGCGCCAACGTTATCGGCCCGCGCACCTACGGCTGCACCGTCACGGCCGACACCGGCGCCTCGACCTACGTGCAGCCCTACGTGGGCTCCGACCCGCGCCTGGAAGTCACGGCCCTGACCACTGACACCACGATTACGCTGCAAATCACAGGCGGCCTGGCACCCTATACCGTCTTGTGGGACGATGGCTCGACCAGTATCAACCGCACGGGCCTAACCCCGACCGTGTACCACGTGGTGGTGACCGACAGCCGGGGCGCGCAAACCGAGCTGACCGTCGACCTGAACCGGCCGCCCTACCACTGGAGCCGCAACCCCGTCTGGCTGGCAATGGATGCCGGCGCGGCCTACCGTCTCGACCCCACCACCAAGCCCAACCTCTCGTTTTTGTGCGAGGTGTGGCTGGAGCTGGACTACCTCTCGGGCACGTTCGTGCAGGTGGGCACCACGCTGGAGCAGCCGACCGACCGCGCGGGGCGCACCAGCTTCAACGTGCAGGCCCTGCTCGATGCCTACCTCTCGGCCCACGTGCCCGCGCCCAACGCCAGCACCCTGGCGCGGGCCGACTCGCTGTTCAAGCGTTTCTACCTGGTTCACCGCGAGCAATTTGGCACCCCGCCCGTGCCGGCTGCCGCCACCACGCTGGAGTATCGCTACGTGGTGCAGGGCGGGCTGGGCTTCTACGAGGCCAGCGCCCGCACCTGGTTCCGCAACTACCAGCCCGACAACCTGCCCTTCCTGACCTGGGAGCCGCGCGAAAAGGCCGTGCTCGACGACCAGCCCGAGTACCTCTATTATATGGTGCTCAAAAGCCCGCCCGATTTCCAGGTCTTCCTGAAGGTGGGCTACAGCGATGCAACCACCTCTACCACGGCTATCTGGCAGCCGGTGTCGGGCGCGCACAACGCCGAAGTCTTCTGTTTGCCAGTCGGCCACCAGGCCCTGGGCCTGGCTAACTACGGCTCGGCTACCGCCTCGGTGGCGTGGTGGGAGGTGTGGGTGGCCTCGCCCGATGGGCTGACCAAGCTGAGCGAGACCCGGCGCTTCGTGCGCACGCGCCGCCGATATCCACGTCGGCGCTACTTCCTGTTCCAGACCTCGCTCGGGGGCATGGCCACGTGCGCGGCCCTTGGCGAAGCGCAGCTCGACACGGCCGTGACGGGCGAGGAGTCGACCCTGACGCTGGCCCCTGATTACGACCCGCAGCTGGGCAGCGTGCTCGTGCAGGAGCGCCTGCTCACGCCTGTGCTCAAGGTCGCCACCGGCCCCCGCACCACCGAGCAGCTGCAGGCCGCCCAGGACATGCTCTTGTCGCGCCGCCTGCTGCTGTTGCGCGCGGGCCGCTGGGTGCCGGGCTTCATTAAGGGCAAAACCGTGACCCTGCTCGACGAAAGCAAACTCGTGCAGGGGCAGGAATTCGAATTCACCCAGTCCACCGAGCGGCTCTTTACCCCTGACTTATGATTGGTTTGAAAGTCGCCGCCGGCTGGCTCGAGTTGGCCAGCGGCACCCTCTCGCTGGAAATCAACAGCCCGTTTTTCGAGGCCGACACCATCCCCGGCACCATCAGCTACCCGTTCGGCCTGACCCTGTCGGCCGGCAACGTGGTGCGCCTGAACTTTCCACACGTGCGCGCCGACCAGGGCGAAGTCATTGCCCCCGAGCCGGTGGAATTGTACCTCGAAGGCGTACTGCGCTGGGTCGGCAGCCTGGTGTACCTGAGCTATGACGAGGAGAAGCAAGTGCTGGCCTACCAGTTCGTGGCCGACGCGGCCGACCTCAATACCCGCCTGGATGGCGTGTCGCTGCCGGCGCTCGAGCTGGGCACAGCCCTGCTGGAACTACGTCATGATGCCGCCCTGTACGCCCTGCCGTGCCTGCGCAACACGCTGTTTTACGACGACGATAAGGTCAAGAATTATGCTCAGGTAGTCAACTACTACCGCAACGGAGCCTACCAGCCCAGCCCCGGCAGCAAGCGCTCGCCCATCGTGCCCTTCCTACGCCTGGTGCCACTACTCAAGCGCGTGTTTGCGGCCCTGGACTACGAGCTGGCCAGTGGGGGCTGGCTCGACTTGCCCGAGGTGCAGCACGTCGTTATTTATTCCGACCGCGCGGCCGAGGATGCGGCCGGCAACGTGCTCAGCTCATTTGCCCTGAATCGGCACGTGCCCGACCTGCCCGTGGCCGATTTCCTGCTGGCCTTGCAGAAGTTCTTCGGCCTGGGCTTCGACTTCCATCCCGTGCGTCGGCAGGTGCGCATCCGCGCGCTGCGCGACGTGGTCGCCGATCAGGCCTACGTGCCCCGCACCGGCGGGCCGGCCAAAACCACGGCCGTGACCGGCGACGGCTACACGTTCACGATGGGCCTGGAAAGCGATGACGAACTCAATAAAACCCTCGACACGGGCTGGGCGAAGTTCGTGCTGGGCAAGGGCAAGGAGGCCATCAGCATCGAGGCGGGCACCCTGCACGTGCTGCGCGAAAACGACCCGCTCGACGCCAACCGGCCCTGGCTGGTGCCGGCCGTGGAGACCAAGGGCGCGAGCCCGGCCTTCGACCAGGGTGACGATACGCGCTGCGGGCTGCGGCTGCTCTTCGACCGGGGCCTGCAGGAGGATGGGCAACTCCAGCCCTACCCGCTGGCGAGCTGGGACTTGCACAACTACGTGGGCACGGCCGTGGGCCAGGGTACCCTGCGCTGGGACGGGCCGTGGGGCCTGTATGCCACCTGGCACGCAGCCTGGTACGACTTCCTGGGTCGGGCCACCACCAAGGAGCGGGACATGCAGTTCGGCATTACTGACCTGCTCACGCTCGATGCGGGCCGCAAGGAGTTGGTTGACGGCAAGAAATACCTCTGGCAGCAAGTCTCCCTCAGCCTGAGCACCACCGGCTCCGCGCTGGCGACTGCCTCGTTCACCTATCGCTACAGCCGCTTATGAGCACTGACCCGACCCAGCTCAATGAGCTGGAAGTAGCTAAAAAGTGGCTCGATATCACCATCACGCGCTTCATCGAAAACATGCGCAAGCTGCGCATCCAGGACACCGGTGCCCTCATGGCCAGCTTCCAGAAGCAGGTCGTCGGCTCCGCTGAGGGCCGGCTTCAGTTGCGCCTGAGCTACGCCCTGTGGAGCACCATGCCCGACGCCGAGCTGTTCAAGC
>CAXUKA010000042.1:0-7821 GCA_964251335.1 uncultured Hymenobacter sp. | reverse complement strand
GCCCTGTATGGCAAGTTTATCGACATGGGCGTGGGCCGGGGTATGGGCGCGGGCATTACCAAGAGCGACGACGGCTACAACCGCATTCGCAAGAATCGGGGCCAGTTGCGCCGCTACACCCGCCAGCCCCGCAACTGGTACAGCCGCGAGATGGGCTACCAGACCAAGCGCCTGAGTGAGCTCATGCTGGAGCTGTACGGCCAAGTCCTGATTACCACCGCCACCGACGTGCGGGGTGAAACCACTATTACCTTTTAAGCTACGTAAATGGCTGATAATAAAGAAACGCGGGAAGTTGAGATACTGCTCAACGCCCAGCAGGCCAACGCCAGCATCAAGGATATGGCTGCTGGCGTGGCCCTGATGAACAACCAGCTGGCTAAAATGAGCCAGGACGACCCGCGCCGGGCGCAGCTCACGCGCGATTTCCAGGTGCTGACCCAGCGCGTAGGCGCGGCCCGCGCCGAGATGCGCACCTACGTGCAGACCGAGGAGGAAGTGCGCCTGGCCACGCAGAAACTCAACGAGGAGAACACGCAGGTTATCCTCAACGGCCAGAAAATCAACGCCTCCTTCAACGACATGCGCGAGGCCTCGGCCCGGCTGGAAAAGCAGCTGCACGAGATGAACAGCGACGACGCTGGTCGCCAGAAGCTGCTGGCTGACTACCACGCCCTGCAGGGGCGCATCGGCAGCGTGTCGACCGAACTCAAAAACGCCACCGAGAGCACCAACTTCCTCAAGCAGGGTTTTGCCAATGCCTTCGGGCTGTTGGCAGGTGGGGGCGTCATCGGCGTGGTGCAGCAGCTATTCGGGTTCTTTTCCGCCTCGCGCGAGGAGGCCCTGGCCAGTGCCAAAGTCACCGCCGACCTCACCGCGACGCTAAAAAGCACGGCGCAGGCGGCCGGGCTGACGGCCAACGAAATCGCCAAAATCGGGGTGGAACGGGCGAAAATCACGCTCTTCGACGACGACGACACAAACAAGGCCAGCGCGATGCTCCTGACGTTCACCAACATCAAGAAAGGCGTTTTTGAGGATGCCATTCCGGCTATTCAGGACATCGCTACCAAGATGGCGGGCGATGGGCCGGCTGATTTAAAAGGGGCCAGCATCCAGGTTGGCAAGGCGCTGAACGACCCCGTGAAGGGAATTACGGCCCTCACGCGGGTGGGCGTCACCTTTACCGAGCAGCAAAAGGAGCAGATTACCCAGATGGTGAAGGCCGGCAATACGGCCGGCGCGCAAAAGCTGATTCTCGCCGAGCTGAACAAGGAGTTCGGCGGCTCGGCCGAGGCCGCACGCCAGGCAGCCGGCGGGGTGGCCACGCTTTCGATGGGCTGGAACGAGTTTAAGGAAACGGTGGGCGGCAAGGTCAACGGCGTACTCGATGGTCTCAGCCAGTGGCTGGGGCGCGTCCTGGATAAGGCGCAGCCGCTAGTGGATATGGTCACGGAGATGGTTGACCAATTCACCGCCTATTACCAGGAATTGGCCGACGTGGTGGAGGGCATGGGGCTGTTTAACGAGAAAACGGATACGGCCCAATTGGTCGTAACCGCCCTGAAGTATGCCCTGACGGTGTTGCTGATACCCCTAAAAGTTGGCCTGGAAATAAGCCGCGCGGTGGTCGACACCTTTATAGATTGGTACAATAAGAGCGAACTGCTGCGGGGCGTGCTCGGGGGCCTGGGGGCCGTAGTGGTCAGCTTGTTCACCACCATCAAAGACGATGCGCTGAAGATTTTGGGTGGCGTAGGCGACATTCTAATCGGCATCTTCACCCTCGATAAGGCTAAAATCGTCGCCGGCTTTAAGTCGGCCCTTGCCGCCACGGCCGACGTGGCGCTGGAGGGTGGCCAACGGGCCGCCGAGCAGTTTGCGAAGGGTTACCTGGCTAATAAGGATAACCACATCACCAAAAAGGTGCGCGTGGACACAGAGGAGACGACCACATCGACTGGCTCCCCCGGTACTCCCGCAACTGCTGCGCCGGGTGGGGAGTCGGAAAAAGACCGGGAAAAGCGCGAGAAAAAAGAAAAGGCCGCCCGCGACAAAGCCGACCAGGAGCACCTGAACGACCTGAAAAAGCGGGTCAAGGAAGAGGGCGATTTGCTCGACAGCCGCGATACGCTGGCCGAGCAGCGGGAGAAATCGACGCTGACCAGGCAGGGCCGCCAGCGCCAGGAGGCGCAGGACAAAATTCAGGAGTCGACCAAGAGCCACCTCGACAAGCTTACCGGGCTGGAGCTGGACTACACCGCGCAGGTACGCACTATCCTGGAAGAGCGTGACCAGCAGCTGCGTGAGTTGCAGGCCAAGTGGGCCGAAGACGACGAGAAGCAGCATCAAAAGGATATCGACGAGAAAATCCAGCTTAACGAGGCTGAGAGCCAGGAGCGGCTGGCCGAACTGCAGCTGGAGTACGCCGATAAGCTGATGAGCGAGCAGGCCTACAACGAGCTGGTGTTCCAGGAAAAGCAGGCGGCCAAGGAGCGGGAGATGGCCCTGGTGAAGCAGAAATATGGCGAAGAGTCGGCTGAGTATAAAAAACTTAATGCCGAGAAAATCAAGGAGCAGGCGGCCCACAACGCCAAGGCCAAGAAGGAGGACGATACGATGTCCAAATTCAAAAAGGGCATCAGCAAGGTCGAGGAAACGCTAAACAGCGACAACGTCAAGTTCCTGGAGGAGAGCCTGGGCAAGCAGACGGTGCTCTATAAGGCATTCCAGGCCGCGCGCAAGCTGGCCGCAATTGCCAAAATTGAGATGAACCTGGTGGAGGAAATCTCGGGCTATTGGGAAGGGGCCTCGGAAATGGGGCCGTATGGCATCATCTGGGCGGCACTTCAGAGTGGCGTAGCGGTGGCGCGGGCCGGTATCGCGGTATCGTCGCTCGACGGCTATGCCAAGGGTGGGGCCACCGGCGACGGCATGACGGTGCAGCAGCGTCCCTCGGGCAACAGCATGCTCAGGATGATGGGCACGGCAATGGGGCTAAACGTGGGCACCAGCGGCAAGCTCGTGGACAACGACGGGCTGGAGGTAGCGGGCATCGTGCATAAAAACGAGTACGTCATTCCGGCCTGGATGCGCGAAGACCCCGAGGTACTGCAAGTCGAGGACTGGCTGGAAACCCGCCGGCAGCGCGGCTTTTACAACGGGGGCACCACGACAGAGGGCGACACCCGCGCGGCTGGGGCCACCGGCCTGGTGGCTGGTACTGCCGCTCCGGACGCGGCAACCAACCAACTGCTGGTGCAGGTGCTCACGAACCTCGACCAGCGCCTGCAGGGCGTGGAGCAGTGGGCCACCGACCTGACCGTGAGCAATGACCTGCTTGGCCTGAGCCGCGAACTTGACAAAGTGAAGAAGGCGCAGAACAACGGCAACATCAGCTCGCAAAAGCCCTCCAATTAACGCTCGTTTTTTGGAGATTTAATTTACCCGCTCAAATGGCCCGAAAACGCAGTTTTTTCGGGCCATTTTTTTACACCGTTTATTGGAGGGCGGAAACGGCTATTTTTGAAGCCCTAGGCGAAGGCAGCAAAACACCACTGTTTAACATAAAGCCCGTTATAAGCCTACGAAAGAGCAATGATTTTGGCCTCCTGAAATAGAGGCTCTAGCTTGCGCGTTTGCAAATCTCATTTCAGTGGGCCCTTTCGCAAATTTTAGCTCGTAGACGAGTTTCAGAACTGCCTCTTGCCCTACCGGAGCCAATTACTTATTTGGGAATAGCGCTACTACTTGTCAGTGCGGGGTAGGAGCCTATCTTTTGGGGAAAAACGCGCCGCCGCATGGACCTGAATCCAAACCGAATCCTACTGCTCACCCTCTTGTTCGTCGGGTTGCTGGCGCCCGTAGCTCGTAGCCAAGACTACCCACTGCGCTCTCTAACGGGCGAGCGCGCCCGCTTGCATGTGTCATTCGACACGTTGCACGAAACGTTGTCCGTCCGATGCGCCACCGACACACTTCGAGTCCGGAATGTACTTAACCTCATCGAAACGCACGTACTAAGTGAGGCTTTTTTACTGATTGCCTACCGCGTTCATGCGGGAGTGGGCCTGCATAGCACCCGCACGTTGCTGCTTTCGGCTCGCGACCACCGCGTTCATACCTCGCTAAGCTTTACCTCGGGCTTTGCCGAAGACTTTATGGATTTTAGCCAGCACCGACCTGCTCCGAAGCGGATTGATGTTAAAACGCGGTATGCCGTGGACTTGTCGGTACATGGACAAGTAGGGGCGACGGCCCCTGCCTTCCACTTAATCGCTACAGTGCGTGGGAAGACCCGCTCCCGGCTGGAGCCCGTACGCAATGCCCAGTACGAGCGCCGTGTTGCCTTAACCTTTGACCCAAGGCAACAAATATTCTACGGGCGGCAGGAATATATTTCGCACCGGTTTCAGGTGTTCGACCCGAAAGCGGAAAGTGAAACAATGCAGGAGTTGGTAGGAACCTTCCCGGTGCTCACGCTCGGCGAATACAAGTACGTGTACTGGAAAGACACGTGGTATGAACTGAATCAGCACGCGGACTTAACTAAATACACATACTAAGTTAGAAGTCGTTGTTAGTCGTTGTGGAAAAGCAGAAAGACAGTGCGCTCATTTCACATTCATTAAACGAAGGTTTAATGTATGTGAAAGCGCTAGCTCAGCAAGACATTTCACAAACGTTCTTTCAAGTAATGACTATAGCCCAGCTTGTCACACTACTTAAATGTTAGTTCAAGAAACTTTATAAGCTCGACTATTTAGCGCAATGAGGGTGCAAACCGGCGTTTGTTATGATTCAAATGATTATTAACCAAAGGGATGTCTATTTAGTGGAGTATCGCACTGATAAAAACTGGCTAGCTGAGCTACCTACTCAGGATTGGCTATGTATACTCATAATCAACGAGAAACACCGTCGTTACCTGGATGAGATATTGCCTAAGCTCTTGCTGCGCAACGTCGCGTGGGTCTGTACCATCGGCAGCCAGTGCGAATGGGCGCATGATTTGCTGGATGAAGAAATAATATTTCGGGAGGTAGAATCCCTGTATTTGCCTAAGCATCAAGTAATGACTACTTGGCATGACGATTTTGAAGAAGGGATTTGGTTCGCGCTTTTTGCTGCACAAGACAATCAAGTAGCTCTGAAACAGGTCGCTATACTAGACGTGACGCAAGGCCAGGAACGAGAACGAGTAACCAACTATCTGCACTCATTGCAGGCCGAGTAGCAAGTGAGCTAAATAGGATTTTAAGCAAGGTTATGAGAGGCTCCCTTTGCCCTTAGTTCCTTAGAAAAGCCACCTAACATAAAAACTCTTATATCCTCATTCTTGAAATAAGCATATTTTTGGGGCCGGTTAACTGCTGCATCCAGCGCGGTATTTTGGCGAGGGATTGGGCTACCATTTGGGCGTTTACGAAACTCTTCCCCTCGGGCCATTTCGTAAACAGCAGACCAATAAAAGAACCGTGGTCATTCGTAATCGAAAGTGTCTCGTAATTCGCCTAGAAGTGCGGCATCGTGCTCGTACGCCCCACGCAGGAAGTCGTAGAGTTGCCGGTGTTCTTCAGCCGGCAACAGTCGTTGCAAGGCCTCCAAGGCTATAATGGATTCGCCCTCGCGGGCCGCGTATCGCACGTAGTCGACGAGGTCCGCTTCGAGCAATCGGGCCAGCGGCTCTTCCCATTGCTGGATAACGTTGTTGATGAGGTTGATAATCCAGAAGCCGTCGTTGGGGTCGGTCGCAAACACCCGGCGCAGGGCCGGGACTGCCGGGGCGCCCATGGCCACCAGTACCTTTGCCACGTAGGGCGCGGCGCACCAATTCAGGTCCTGCAAGTGCACCAGCAAAGGCTCCACGTATGGCACCAACCGACCCACGGGCAAGTGCTGCAGGACCATACCCGCCGGCCAGCTTTTGATGTACCGGGTAGAAGTCAATTCTTCGAGTTGTGCGTCGGAGAGGGCGTCAAAAGACTGCAAAGCTTCTTGTTCTTGCTCCGCCGTTAACGCCTGTGCCAAAGACTCTAGTAGTTGCGCGAGGGGTTTCATAGTGCAACCTAACAGCTTTCGTGATGCCGTTTAGGTAAACGGTGATTTAAATAGGGTGCAAACCCTTTTACGTACTGTAAACCACCGTTGACAGAATGTAAAAATTGCCTGCATACTGCCTCGCCGCTACGTCCCACAAAACGGTCGTTTTGTGAGACGAACGGTAGTTAGGCAAAAAAGTAGCCTTAGACATACGATTACGTGACTTTTATTGCCGTCGCACGTATTCTGAATAAGTGTAAAATCTGAGCTTACTAGTTGGAAAGGGTATTTTTGCGCATGCGAGTCGCCATCTATGCCCGCGTGTCAACCAAAGACAAAGGCCAGGACACCGAGAACCAATTGCACCAGCTCCGCGAGTTTGCCGAACGACATGGCACCATCTATAAGGTGTTCACCGACCAGGAGTCGGGCGGCAAGGCCGACCGCACCGAATTCAAGGTCCTGCTGCTCGAGGCCTATCAGAAGAAGTTCGACCTGATCGTCTTCTGGCGACTTGACCGCTTCAGCCGCGAAGGAGCACTGGCCACGCTTCGCTACCTGAAGGAGCTAAAAGACCATGGTGTGAATTACAAATCCTTCACCGAACCCTACCTCGACTCGCTCGGGCCGTTCGGCGACGTCATCGTCTCGATGCTGGCCACCATCGCCGCGCAGGACTTGATTAAGATTTCTGAGAACACCAAGGCGGCGCTGGCCAAGAAAAAGGCCGCTGGCGTGCAGTTGGGGGCACCTACCAAGGGGGAACAGGTGATAAACCAAGTGCGCCAATTGAAAAAAAATGGGGCATCCAATCAATTTATCGCGCGGACTTTGCAGATTTCGCCGACTACTGTAGCAAAATACTTAGCATAGCCACTAAAACTGCCCCCTAAACTGCCCCCCAGAGACATAAAAAATGCCCTCACGATATCGCAAGGGCATTTGTGGTGGTCGCGTTAGGAATCGAACCTAAATCAAGAGCTTCGGAAACTCTCATACTATCCGTTGTACGACGCGACCGTATTGGGCTGCAAAAGTAGTACGAAAAGCCGGGGCTGCCAAACTACCGCCGCTTTTATTGCCGGAACAGCTGATTTAGGATAACCCTGCGGGCGGAAAGCCAGTTTAGCCCCCATACTAACCACTTTTCCTTCCTGTACAATGGAATCGACTAAGAAAACACTCTATACGGCCGACGCTACGGCCATTGGCGGCCGCAGTGGCCACGTACGCTCGGCAACGGGAATTATCGACCTTGATATGTCTGTGCCCGAAAGCCTCGGCGGCAAGAAAAACGCTACTAATCCCGAAGAACTGTTTGCCGCTGGTTACTCGTCCTGCTTTCAGCAGGCGCTGCTCGTTATTGCGCAGCGCGCCGGCGACAAGCTCGACCCCGGCACCGAAGTAAAATGCTCGGTGTCGCTGTTTCAGGAAGGCGAAGGCTACGGCCTATCGGCTATTCTCGACGTGGATTTGAAAGCTTTCGACCGCGACAAAACTATTGAGATGGTGCGCCAGGCCCACAAAATCTGCCCCTACTCGGTAGGCACCAAGGGCAATATGGAAGTAGAGCTGAAAGTGCAGGGCGAAACCATTCCGGTAGCGCCAGAAGAGAATGCTGGCGTAGCTGAAAAGGGTGGCGTAAGCGCTTAAATCCAGTAGTCAACCAAAAGGCCTTCGGTCGAACACTCCCAGCTAAATAGCTGGGAGCGTTTGACCGACGGCCTGTTAGATAGGTAAAGCTTGCGCTGAGCGCACCCTATTGGGCCTTGGTCCGCG
>CAXUKA010000041.1:0-27335 GCA_964251335.1 uncultured Hymenobacter sp. | reverse complement strand
GGGCTATGCACCACCAGAAGCAGGAAATTATCCTTTGTCTTACCCTACCATCAACTCACGAACTGTGGCTTATCCAGCTTTTTGGCAATGCGATACGCCGCATTCACCAGCCCGACGTGGCTATATGCCTGCGGAAAATTGCCCCACTGCGAGCCGGTTTTGGCATCCACGTCTTCAGACAGCAGCCCTAAATGGTTGGCATAACTGATGAGGTGTTCAAACTCCCGAATAGCATCATCTAGGCGGCCGACGCAGGCCAGGGCCTCCACGTACCAGAAGGAGCAGATGAGAAAGGTGGTTTCGGGCGTGCCAAAGTCGTCGGGGTGGCGGTAGCGGTAGAAAAGGCCTTCGGGGGTTTTTAGCTCTTTTTCCAGCTCTACCAAGTGGTGCTTGGCTTTTTCGGAAGCCGGGTCAAGGTAGCCCATCGTGATGAGCTGAATGGTGCTGGCGTCGAAATCCGTGGAGCCGATGGCATTGGTGTACGCGCCGCGCTCTTGGTCGAAGCACAACTCGATGCGGCGCTCGGCCTCTTGCAGCAGGCTAGTGGCCAGCTCTTCGAGGCGGGCGTCGCCGTGCTGGCGAGCCACCTGGCGGGCGGCGTGGCTGCCGGCCCAGTGGAAAAGGTACGTGTAGCAGTGCTTCTGGGCGATGTGCCGAAACTCCCAGAGGCCGGCATCGGGCTGGTCCATGGTGGTTTCGATTAGCTGCAAGCACTCTTCTACCAGGCTTAAGGGCGCGGCGCGCTCGGGGTCGCGGAAACGGCAATCGACGTAGAGCGGCAGCAGCGCCACTAGCACTTGGCCGTACACGTCGTTCTGCACGTGGGTGTAGGCGTCGTTGCCGATGCGTACGGGCTGGTTGCCGAGGTAGCCGGCCAGCGGCAGCTCGGTTTCGGTGAGCTTAGCCTGGCCGCCGATGCCGTAGAGGGGCTGGTACTTGCCCACCACTTTGGTCGAGATATTGAGGATATACTGGAAATACCGCTCTATCTCCTCGAAGTGGCCGATGTTGTTGAAGGCCGTGAGGGTGTAGTAGGTATCGCGCATCCAGCAGTAGCGGTAGTCCCAGTTGCGGGTGCTGCCGGGGGCCTCGGGCAGGCTGGTGGTGCTGGCCGCAATGATAGCCCCGGTGTCTTCGTACTGGTGAATCTTGAGCGCCAGCGCCGACCGAATAACCGCCGTTTGGTGGAAATTACCGATGCTGGTGCTCTTCACCCACTGCCGCCAGTAGACCTCCGTGTTGGTAAGGAAACGCTCGGCCGTGCTTTCTAAGGGTGCCTCCAGCGGCGCGCCGTAGGTGAGCACGAGGTACTTGGTTTCGTTGAGGGCAAAGTCTTCCTCATCGAGCACGTAGGTGAGCGGGATGTTGGTGGTAAGGCGGATTTCCTCTTCCAAACCCAGGAACGCAATGTGGTTGGAGCTGCGGCGGCGCTGAAGCTCTTGCTCGCCGTACTGGCCCACCGGGCGGCAGGCCACCCGTACGCGGGGCGCGCCGCTCAGCGGCTCCACTTTTCGGATGAGCATCAGCGGCTTGTAATACCGCTCGTACTGCATAAAACGCGGCGCAAAATCGGTAACGCGGTAGCTACCCTCGGCAGTGGTTATCTTGGTCTCCAACACGTTGGTGTTGGTGAGGTAGCGCTGCTCGGAGGTAAACCCCTGGCCCGCAGGCTTGATGCTGAACTCGCCGCCCTTCTGCTCGTCGAGCAAAGGGCCGAAGACGAAGCTGCTATCGAAGCGCGGCCAGCAGAGCCAGCGCACGGCCGTATCGGTGCCGATGAGGGCCAGGAAGGCGCAATTGCCGACCACGCCCATGTCATAGGTATGCTTTATCATGAGGAAAACACCGGCTCGGGCCGGGCTGGTACTACCGGGTGTACCCCATTGCTACGGCCGGGGTTGTGCGATGCGCCCGCTTCTTCACTAAAAAAACAGCCGCCGCTACCTGAGGTAGCGGCGGCTGGCCAGATTGCGCGACTGGCGCAGGCTACACAATCACTTTAGCTTGCTCGTCGGGGGTGGGATGGTGTTTCTCGCCGGTGGTGAGGGCCTTGGCATAGGCAAATGCCCGCACGAAAATATTGCCGGGCGTGTCCCAGTACTCACCGTTTTCGATGTCTACTTTGATGAGCGTAATAGTCGGGTCGTCAACGCCTTTGGGGAAGAAACCTCGAAAATCCTCGCGCCACAGCTCCTTAATTTTGTCTTTGTCATCAACCACCGACGCAATGCCAGATACGGTAACATACGTCGCATTGCCGGGGTCAGAATAACCCAGACCGACCTGGCTATTGGCGTGGATTTCATCGATTTTCTGCGAGTCTTTCTCCGCAAAAAACCACAGCGCACCGTCGTTGCCCGGCTCGCAGGTGTACATGGGGCGGCCGTGCAGGTGACCCTGCGCGGTGAGGGTGGTCAGGGTAGCGTACTTGACTTCTTTGATTTTGTCCAGCAGCTTGATAATATCTTGGGTAACCGCAACTTGCTCGGCCATGAGAATAGAAAAAGTGAAGGGTGAGAATGCCAGCTATACGCAACGCAAATAGTCTTGCGTTGTGTATAGCCACCCTGAATGCCAATATTTTACACTATTTTCTTGGTAAGCTAAGCCGTGCAAAACAGCTGAGGCGGTAACAGCACGGCACTTAGCAAGTACCCACGGTCTGCGGTTCAGCAGTGGCTCGCTCGGCCCCAGCGCTATTCCAGGCACATAGCTGGTCGAGGATGGGCAGCAGCTTCTGCCCGTGCTCGGTGAGCGAATATTCGACGCGGGGCGGCAGCTCGGCAAAGGCCTCGCGGCGCACAATGCCGTCTTCCTCCAGCTCCTTGAGCTGCTCGGTGAGCACTTTCCGTGAGATGAGCGGCATGCGCTGCGCCAGCTGCCCAAAGCGGCGGCGCTGCGCTAGGTTGGCAATGATAATGGGTTTCCACTTGCCGCCGAGCACGCCCATAGTGCGGGTTATCGAGCAGGTAGAGGAGCAAAAGGCAGCGTCGCGCATAAAGGAATGAGGAAAATATAAATTAAAGATTGTCATGCTGAGCGCCGCGAAGCATCTCGCGTGGCGCAGTTACCACCTACGCCTAGCAACGAAGCGGCAGAGATGCTTCGGCAGGCTCAGCATGACCAACGATAGGCGTTAGTTACGGATAGGTAACCAGTTTATGGGGCGAAATGATTGGTAATAGTAACTTCTGGTAACTTACGTTAGTTCCTTGCCGAAACCAATCCAAAACAACTCAATTTTCCTCATGGCAACTTCTCAAAAACTCGCTGGCAAAATTGCCCTCGTTACGGGTGGCAACTCTGGCATCGGTCTGGCTACGGCTCAGCGCTTCGCGGCCGAAGGCGCGTTTGTATTCATTACCGGGCGGCGGCAGGCCGAGCTTGACGCAGCCGTGCAATTAATTGGTAACCAAGCATTCGGCATCCAGGGCGACGTGAGTAACCTGACCGACCTCGACCGAGTAATTACCACTATCAAAGAGCAAAAGGGTCGCATCGACGTGCTGTTTGCTAACGCGGGCATTGCCGAATTTCTGCCCGTCGATGCCATTACCGAAGAGCACTACGACAAGCAGTTCGACATCAATGTGAAGGGCACAGTATTCACGGTGCAGAAAGCGCTGCCACTGCTGCCCGATGGTGCGGCCATCATCGTAATGGCGTCTATTGTCGGCTCGAAGGGCTTGAATGACAGCAGCATCTACAGCGCCACCAAAGCGGCCATCCGCTCGCTGGCCCGCACTTGGACCACCGACCTCAAGGCCCGTCGCATTCGGGTGAACGCCATCAGCCCCGGCCCTATCGAAACGCCCGGCCTCAACAACCTGGCCGGCACGCCCGAGCAGGTAGCCCAGTTTAAGGCAGGTATGGCGAGCGGTGTGCCGCTGGGCCGCATCGGCGACGCCGATGAAATAGCCAAAGCCGTGGTATTCCTGGCCTCGGATGACAGCAGCTTCGTGACGGGCGTCGAGCTGTTTGTGGACGGCGGCATGGCTCAAGTGTAACAAGCTGCGCGGACGTTGTAGTCCGCGTTGCAAGCGTGCCAGACGCGGACTACAACGTCCGCGCAACACTAGCCAGACGGCTGGGAGCACTTGCTTCCAGCCGTTTTTCATGCACCCTACTGGCGGCCTTGCCGTATTTGCGGGCAGCATGACCTCTCCCGCCGCCCGCGCCCGCCCCAACCTTACCCAAGGCCCTATTCTGAAAACGTTGTTGGTGCTGGCTTGGCCCATCGTTTTTGGCAATTTACTTCAGACTGGCTACCAGTTGGTTGATGCTTTTTGGGTGGGGCAGCTGGGGGCTAGGGCGGTGGCGGCGGTGGCCATCAGCTTCCCGGTCAACTTCCTGATTATCGCCTTAGGCTCGGGGTTTGCGGTGGCGGGGTCGGTGCTGGTGGCGCAGAATTTTGGGGCGCGCAACCTGACGATGGTCAACCACATTGCGACGCAGGCGCTGGTGCTCGAAACCGCGCTAGCACTGGTGCTCACGGTGGCGGCGCATTTTGCTTCGCCTTATATCCTGCACTTGCTGGGCGCGGGGCCGGATATTTTTGACCAAGCCAATCAGTTTCAGCGGGTGTCGTTTTGGGGGCTCACGTTCAGCTTTGGCTTTTTCATGTTTCAGGCCTTGATGCGGGGCGTGGGCGAGGTCAAGATTCCGCTCTACATCAACATCGCGACGCTGGCCCTCAACTTTGCGCTCGACCCGCTTTTCATCTACGGCTGGGGGCCGATACCAGGGCTGGGCGTGGCGGGCTCGGCGGCGGCCACCGTTATCACGCAGGCCATTAGCCTGGCGGTGGGGCTGGCGGTGCTGCTTCGCGGCAAGTCGGGCATCAAGCTGATATTGAAGGGATACCGACCCGACTGGCCGCTGTTGGGGCGCACCGTGAAGCTGGGCGGGCCATCGAGCATCGACCTGTCGTCGCGGGCGCTAGGGCTTTCGATGCTGACCACGCTGGCCGCCGGCTTTGGCACTACAGTGCTGGCTACGTATGGCATCGGCTCGCGCATTATCGCGCTGGGCATTATTCCGGCGCTGGGTATTTCGATGGCCTGCTCGACGCTGGTGGCTCAGAATATCGGGGCGCGCAATATGCCCCGCGCCGTGCGTACGGCCAACTATGCCATTGGCGTCAGCTTTGCGGGGCTGCTGGTGGTGGGGGCGGCCATCTGGCTGGCGGCTCCGCTGCTCGTGCGCTTCTTCTTGAAGGGCGATGAAACGGTGGCGACCGATGCGGTCGGGTTTATTCGTATTGCGGCCTTGAGCTTGTGCTTTACGGGGGTGCAGCAAACGGTGTCGGGCGCTTTCAGAGGGGCGGGCAATACACTCTCGGCTATGGTATTGACCATCACCGGCATTTGGGTGTTTCAGTTTCCGGTGGCGTGGTACTTGTCGCACCACACGGGGTTGGGCTTTCATGGCATCTGGTGGTCGTTTGTGCTGGCCAACGTGGGCATTGCCATCGTGGCGGGGCTGTGGTACTGGCACGGCAGCTGGCACGCCCAAGCCTTGGCCGACCCGCTGCAAGGGCAGGTCGATAAGACAATGCCGGTAGAGGGCTAGGTCGGCTCCGGCCTGTGCCTAGCTGGCTGCTATTGTAGCTTTAGCGGAAAATTCATATATTAAGCAGCAGATAGGCACTTTTGCGGTCTTCGCCTAGACAATCTGGCCAATCTGGCGATAATACTTGAGGTGACTACTCTGCCGGGCTACTTTTGGATTTTTCCTCTTCCCGGTCCACTATTCCACTTTCTCTACTCTCGCATGAAAAACTTCGACTTGTTGGCTACTAAGCTGCGAGTGCTGATGCAACGCGGCTGGCCCAGCCTATTCGGGGCCGCGCTGGCGCTGAATGCCCAAGCTCAGCAATTGCCCATCAGCTTATTTAGCGACGACACAGCGGCCCGTCAGGCGGCGGCTTCTTCCCCGTTAAAATCGGCCCTGGCCGCTTCGCGCCCCCTCACCCTGAATGTGCCTGGCATGCGCAGCGCCCTGAATACGGCTCCGCTCGAAAGCCTGACCGGCACGCAGGCCCTGGTGCTGACGCTGCCTCTGCCCGACGGCACCAACGCCAGCTTCCGGGTGCAGGAAGCGCCGGTGATGGCCCCGGCCCTCGCGGCGCAGTTTCCCAATATCAAAACCTATGTAGGCGTGGGCGTGAGCGACCCCACCGCCACCCTGCGTCTTGACCTCACGCCGCATGGCTTTCATGCGCAGGTGCTGTCGCCTACTACGGGTGCGTTTTATATCGACCCGGCTACCCGCGCCGATACTCAGCATTACCTCAGCTTTTGGAAGCGCGACATGCCCGGCAATTCGTTTGCCTGCGAAGTGCGGAAGTTCCCTAAGAAGGGCCTAACCACTGGGCTTAAAACTGCCACCAGCGCCGGTCAGCGCACTTCGGGGCCTACCCTGCGCACCTACCGGCTGGCCCTGGCGGCTACGGGTGAGTACACGGCATTTCAGAGCCAGAACCTGCCGGCTGGCTCTACGAGGGCCGACTCGGTAGCGGCGGCCCAGGCGGCCATCGTGACCAGCGTAAACCGCGTAGTGGGCGTGTATGAGAAGGAAATGGCCGTGCGGATGGTACTGGTGGCTAATAACAGCCAGCTGGTTTATACCAGACCCAATACCGACCCCTACACCAATACCAACCCCAACGGCGTACTGCTCGACGAAAACCAAACCAACGTGGACTTGCTCATCGGCTCGGCCAACTACGACATCGGGCACGTGTTCAGCACCGCTGGGGGCGGGCTGGCGGGCCTGGGCGTGGTGTGCGACCCAAACCAGAAAGCGATGGGTGAAACCGGCACCAACTCGCCAGTGGCCGATGCCTTTGACATCGACTACGTGGCTCACGAGATGGGCCATCAGTTTGGGGCCGACCATAGTTTCAACAGCGTGACCAGCAGCTGCGGGGGTGGCAACCGCAACGCTGATACGGCCTACGAGCCCGGCTCGGGCACGACCATTATGGCTTATGCCGGCATCTGCGGCGCGACTAACATCCAGACGCACTCGGATGCTTACTTCCACGTGGTGAGCTACGAGGAAATCCAGACTTACCTGGCTACGACCAGCTGCGCCGTGAGCACCAGCACCGGCAACAACCCGCCTACGCCCATTTTGCCGGCCAGCGGCAAGGTGCTGCCTATCAGCACGCCCTTTAAGCTGACGGCCGGGGGCTACGACTCAGACGGCGATGCGGTGACGTATTGCTGGGAAGAGTACGACAAAACGGCCAACGGCGGCACGCCCACGGCTACGCAGGTGGCTGGCGTGACGCCGCCGCTGTTTCGCTCGTTTTACCCCACCACCAGCCCCACGCGCTACTTCCCGCAGCTGAGCAATATCATCAACAACACCACGACAATCGGCGAGCGCCTGCCCACCGTGACGCGCCCGCTCATCTTCCGCGTGACGCTGCGCGACCGCTTCACCACCGCTAACACGGGCTTCGGCACTGCTATCGGCGGCGTGAACAGCAGCCTGCCGGTAACTCTGAGCTCGACCAGTGCGGCCGGGCCGTTTCTGGTTACCTCGCCTAACACGGCCGTGACCCTGGCCGGCGGTAGCAGTCAGACCATTACGTGGGATGTGGCCGGCACCACCGCCAACGGCGTGAATTGCGCCACAGTCAACATTCGCCTCTCGGTAGATGGGGGCCTCACCTACCCCACCCTGCTGCTGGCCGGCACCGCCAACAATGGCTCGGCGGCTGTGACGCTGCCCAACATCGCCAGCACCACGGCGCGCATCATGGTAGAGGCTGCTGACAACTACTTCTTCGATATATCGAACGCCAACTTTACCATCACGGCAACGGCTGTTGCGTGCACTCCGGCTACCAACGTGACGGTGAGCAGCATCACGGCCACCACCGCCGCTGTGAGCTTCACGGCTGGCACGTCGGCCACGGGCTACACCGTGACCACCACGCCCGCTACTACCACCCAAACCGTAACCACCTCGCCGGTGACGCTGACGGGCCTGACCATTGGCACGACCTACACGGTGAACGTGGTGGCCAACTGCGCCAGCAACACTACTTCGAACGCCACTACGGCTACCTTCAGCACCACGGCTCCGCCAGTGTGTAATGAGGTGAGCAACATCACCTTCACCAACGTAACGGGCACGTCGGGTACGGTGAACTTCACGGCTACGTCGGCGGTGAGCAGCTATACCATCACGCTTTTACCCACCAACACGACCCAGACCGTGACCGGCACCACAGCCAGCTTTACGGGCCTCACGCCGGGCACAGCCTATACAGTTATCATCCAGAGCAGCTGCACGGGCGGCGGCGTGGCTACAGTCTCGACCATGTTCGGCACCAAACCCGTGAATGACGAGTGCGCAGCGGCCATCGTTCTGTCGCCCAACTCGACCTGCGTCACGACTGCTGGCTCTATCTCGGGGGCTACGCAGTCGCAGGCCCCGGTTGCGTGCAGCGGCTCCTCTTCGGCCGATGTGTGGTACAGCTTCGTGGCCACGAGCACCCGCCACATCGTCACGCTGACGAGCACCTTCGACGGAGTAGTTGAGTTGCTCTCGGGCACCTGCGGCAACCTTACCAGTGTAGGCTGCAAGGATGATAACGGACCAGGCACCGAAGTCCTGACTGTGAACAACCTGACGCCGGGCACCCAGTACTACGTGCGGATATATGGCTACACAACCAGCGCCGTGCCCACCTATGGTACTTTCACGCTGTGTGTAACACCCTTGTGCACCGCACCGACTGGCCTGACCGTAAGCAACATCACCACCACCACGGCTTCGCTCAGCTTTACGACCACCTCGACGGGGGCCACCTACACCGTGACCACCACGCCCGCCACCACGACCCAGACCGTAACCACCTCGCCCGTGACCCTGACCGGCCTGACGGCCGGCACCGCCTACACCGTGAGCGTGGCCACTACTTGCGGTACCAGCACCCTCACGGCCACCACGGCCAGCTTCACCACGGCTGTAGCCACGGCGGTGAAAACGGCGTTTGCAACCGGACTGGTGAGCGTGGCCCCCAACCCCGCCCACGGCAGCTTCACGCTGACCTTGCCGGCCATTGCCGGGCAGCGCGCTGTGCAGGCTACGCTGCTCAACGTGCTGGGTCAGGTCGTGAACACCCGCACTATCACCCTCACAGCTACCGGCGCTACCAGCGAGTTTGACACCCACGCCCTGGCGGCGGGCGTGTACGTGCTGCGCCTGGTAGCCGGCGACCAGACCGTGATTCAGCGCGTGGCGGTGGAATAAGCTTCCTTGCCCAACGCTAAAAAGGCCCGCACCAGATGGTGCGGGCCTTTTTTGTGGCCGGCTGGCGGCGTGGGCAGTTCGGAGCTTACTCCACCGCCAGGCGCAGCGCTTGCGCGCCACTACGCACTACATACACGCCAGCGGCCAGCCCGGCCGGCAGCACTAGTAGGGCGGTGCCGCTGGCATCGGCGGTGCCCGCCAGCACGGTACGACCCAGGGCATCGAGCACCAGCACGGCCGCGCCAGGCGTGCCCCCGCCAAACGTGACCAAGCCGCTGGCTGGGTTGGGATATAGCGCGGCCCGGGCCGTAGCTCCTGCCGCTGCCACGGCCAACGGCGTGAGGGTGCGGTCGACCAAGCGGGTCAGCACATTGACGCTGGTGTAGAGCGGGCTGGCCACAGAGAACGCCGCGAAGCTGGCGGGCGGCACCACGCTGCCGCCCGCGTAGATGTTCTGGCCGCTCACGGCAATGCCGGCCCCGGTATCGGCCTGCGGGCCGCCGCCCACCTGCGCCCACTGCACGGCGGCGGCCGGGCCGTTGTCGAGGTACTTGGCCACCACAAAGTCGGGGCTACTGGCGGTGCCGAGGGTATTCATGCCCAGTAGCGGCAAGGTGCCAGCGGTAGTGCCCGAGCCCCCGAAAACCACCGCCTCCAGGTTGGCCGCCCCGTTGAAGGTAGTGCCGGTCACGTACACGCTGCTACCGCTGAGGGCCACGCCCTGGGCAATGTCGCTGCGGGTGCCGCCGGCCACTTGTGCCCAGGTGAGGCTAGCGCTGGGGCCGTTGTCGGTGTACTTGGCCAGCAGCCAATCGTCGCTGGCGGTGCTGCTGGCGCCGGGCTGCGACACCGTGCCGGCAGTGGTGGCCGCGCCGCCTAGCACCACGCCGCACACATTGGCCGTGTTATTGGTGATGGAGCCCGCGACGTATACGCTGCTGCCGCTTACGACCACGGCGCAGCCGCCATCATTTTGCGAGCCCCCAGCCACCTGCGCCCACTGCACGGTGGCCGTGGCCCCGTTGTCGACGTACTTCAGCAGGGCCAAGTCACTGCTGGAAGTGCTGCTGGCCCCATTCACCTGCACCCCGTAGGGCGACACGGCGTCGGCAAACGCGACGCCGTTAGTGTTCGCGGTGTTGTTGGTGATGTAACCCGTCAAGTACAGGCTCGTGCCATTGGCCGCTAGGCCATAGCACACGTCGTAGCCATTGCCGCCCCCAGTGTAGGCCCAGCCCTGGGTGGCCGAGGTACCATTGTCCGTAAACTTGGTGAGGTACCAGTCGTTGGCACTACTGCCGGCCACGTACACGTTGGCCCCGACCACGGCAATGCCCATGCCCCCATCTGAAGCAGCAGTGCCAGCCGCCTGCACCCAGTTGAGGGTGGCGCTGCTGCCATTGTCGGTGTACTTAGCCACTACCACATCGAAGCCCCCAACGCCGGCCAGCGGCACCAGGCTGTTGGTGGCGTTGGTGCCGCCAAAGGTTACGTTGGCAGGGGCCGTCGCAGAGCCGCTGCTGATGGTGCCTACCACGTACACGCTGTTGCCGCGCACCACCAGGCCGAAACCATTGTCGGTAAAGGTGCCACCGCCGCGCTGGGCCCAGGCCCAGGTGCCAGTAGCGGGCACGTACTTAGCCACGAAGATGTCCCAGCCACTGGCCATGCTGGTCAGCACCGTGTTGCCAAACACTGCCTCGCCTTGGAAGTAGCCGGTTACAAATACGTTGCCGCTGGCGTCGGTGGCTACGGCGGTCGTGATGCTGGTGAGCGTGCCAAGGGCTGTGGTGTGGGTGCCCGTAGCTACCTGCGCCCACGAAGGGGCCTGGGCATAGCTGTTAGCCACCGGCGCGGCCAGCCCTAAGGCCAGCGCCAAGCGGTAGCCGTAACGTAGTAGTTGTTTCATAAAAAGGAAAGAAGTGCGCCGTAACGTCTTGCGGGCCAGCGCGGCTAAGGTGAGCTTGAAGTAGCCCGCAAGGTACCGGAAAATCGCAGTGGTTGGTTTGTATGCGCAGGGTATTGCATGGCTTTGGGGCTTTGATGCTCTTTTTGCCCTCGCAAAAACCCGCCTCCTGGCGCTGGCGTACAGCTGCGGCGCGCCTTCTACCACAGCACACACCCGCCCCCACGCTAACCGCCTCAACAAGCGCTGACTGGGAGGCACATTTGCTGAGTTGTTGCCCGAGCTAAAGCACGGCGATGTTGCGCGGACTGTGTAGTCCGCGACTAACTGGGCGGTCTCGGACTACACAGTCCGCGCAATGGTGTCTGGCACCGCCGGCCGCACGATGAACCCCGCCGCCCAGTAAGCCAGCCAGGCAAAGAAGGGCGCGGCTACCACATCGTACGAGTAGTGTACGCGCTGCACTAGCACCAGCACTGCAATGCCGAGGGCCGCCAGCGCCAGCGCTCCCCGCCACCAACGCCCCCGCACGGCCAGCGCCAGCAGCGCCACCGTAGATGTGTGCCCCGAAAAAAACAAGTCTTTGGTAATGGCTTCGCTGGGCGCGGTATGAAACACCAGCGCCAGAAACGGGTCGGGCATAGCCAGGATATCGAGCGGCGGGGCCAGCGGCACCAGCCAGATGGCCGCCATGCGCATCAGCAGCAGCAGCAAGTAGCCCCACAAGCCTCTCAAGAAGAGGTAGGGGCGGCATGTGAGCCAGCCCGCCGCCGCCAGCACGCCGCCATACATGAGGGCGAAGATGGGCCACGCCACATCGAGGCGCGGCAACAGCCCCAGCAAAGGGTCGGCCACCACATTGGCCTGCCGCAACTGAATGTAGTGGAAGTAGCTCGGCACTATCGGTATCACCGCCCCAAACAAAAGCACCACCAGCACCGCCCAGCTCCACCGAAACGCGGGCCGCGCCCAGCCCTGCCGCCAAGCCGCAAAGCCAACGGTAGCATCCGAGGCCGCCACCTCGGCGATAGGCGACAGGGTAGAAGAAAAAACGCGCATGAGACTACTAACTAAAAGACCGGCCACCAATAAGCCAGCAAAAATAAGCCCGACCGAGCAGCCAATACTAGCCTTGGTGCTAACAAGCAGCACGGACGAGTGTGTTCCCAGCCCGTGGGCTTTGCCGAAATGAGGGCCAACGGCCTCGCCCGGTGCCTACCTGGGCAGTACCTTGGCGGGCATGAAAAAGGCTACTACTTCCGTCTTGCTCGCCAGCCTGGCCCTCGCGCTGGCCGCCCCCACCGCCCATGCCCAGAGCCCGGCCCTGCGGGCGCGCATCGCCACGCTGGCTGCCGCCGAGCAAGCCAAGGTAGTGGCCTGGCGGCGCGACCTGCAC
Source organism: uncultured Hymenobacter sp. (assembly GCA_964251335.1). Lineage (GTDB taxonomy): Bacteria > Bacteroidota > Bacteroidia > Cytophagales > Hymenobacteraceae > Hymenobacter. Next base: position 14,760 of record CAXUKA010000041.1, on the reverse strand, counting down.
GAGCACCCCGAGCTAGGCAATGAGGAAAACCGCACTGCCGCCCTCATCGCTGCCCAGCTCAAAAGCTGGGGCATCGAGGTCCAGACCGGCGTGGGCCGCACCGGCGTAGTGGGCATCCTGAAGGGCGGCAAGCCCGGCCCCGTCGTGGCCCTGCGCGCCGACATGGACGCGCTGCCCATCACCGAAGCTACTGGGCTCGCCTTCGCCAGCACCGTCAAAACCACTTACCTCGGCCAGCCCGTGGGCGTGATGCACGCCTGCGGCCACGATACCCACGTAGCCATGCTGCTCGGCGCCGCCGAAGTACTGAGCCAGATGCGCAAAGACCTGCCCGGCACTGTCAAGTTCATCTTCCAGCCCGCCGAAGAAGGCTCGGTGCCCGGCACCGTGGGCGGGGCCAAGCTGATGGTGCAGGAAGGCGTGCTCGAAAACCCCAAGGTAGATGCCGTGTTTGGGCTGCACATCTGGGCCTCGGCCCCGGTGGGTCAGCTCTGGTACCGCCCTCGGGGTGAGATGGCCAGCGCCGACCGCTTCTCCATCAAGGTTATCGGCAAGGGCGCGCACGGGGCCAAGCCTTGGAGCGGCATCGACCCGGTCGTGACGGCCGCCCAGATTATTACTGGCCTCCAGAACATCGTGGCCCGCGAGATTGACCTGACTCAGGACGCCGCCGTAGTCACGGTGGGCACCGTGAATGCGGGCGTGCGCTACAATATCATTCCGCCCGATGCCACGCTCAGCGGCACCATCCGGGCGTTCAGCCCCGAAACGCAGCAGCGCATCTGGGCCGATATCCGGCGCACGGCCACTGGCATCGCCGCCGCCAATGGCGCAACGGTGGAAATCGACATTGCAGCCTACGTGCCCGTCACATTTAACGACCCGGCCCTCACCACCCGCATGTTGCCCACCATGCAGGCCGTAGCCGGCCCCACCAACGTGATAGAGATAAAAGCCGTGACCGGGGCCGAGGATTTCGCCTTTTACCAGGAGAAAGTACCGGGCTTGTTTGTGTTCCTGGGCGGCACCACACCGGGCAGCGACTTCACGCAGGTGCCCGACCATCACACCGCCGGCTTCAAAGTCGATGAAAGCGCCTTCCCGCTAGGCGTGAAAACGCTGGCTACGCTGGCGGTGGACTATCTAAGCAAGAAGTAATTCAAATAATAAGGAGCCATGAGCAGACCGAATAGTACAGTCTGCTCATGGCTCCTTATTATTTGAATTACTTGCTCCTTAAAATTAGTCGAAGTGTACCAGCGGCTTTTTCTTGCTGGGGCGCAGGCCAAACTCTACTTTGAAGGCAGCGGTGATGAACTTGTCCTTCTTGTCGGGGTTGGCGCGCGCGCTCACGTCGTCGAGCAGGTCGGTGCTAGTGAAGTAATACAGGCCTTCGAGCGTAACAGCGAAGTAAGCGCTGGTGCGAATCGTAACCCCGCCACCCACCGGCAGCACAGCGCCTACATGGGGGTACAGGTAGTTGACGTTGCGGCGCTCGGGTTCGAGCTGAGTTTTCAGGCCGTTCACCGTCTGGTAAGCTACGGGGTCGAAGAGTAATAACCCACCGCCGGCCTCCACGAAGGGCTGGAGGTTGGCTTTCGAGAAGGACGGGCCGAAGTTCATGCTCTTATCGGCCAGGAAGTTGTAGCGGGCCAGGATGGTAAGCACGCCATTGGTACCCTGGAAGCTGAGGCCGCGCTCGGGATGCTGGTCTACTGCCTGAAGTTTGTTGTAGCTAAGGTCGGCCACCAGCGAGAGGTGGGGGCTCATGGGCCGCACCAGGCCCAGGCCGAAGCCAGGGCGCAGGGTGTTGTCGGGCAGTTGGCCAGTGATGTCGCCATTGTACGTCGCGAAATTGACGCCGAACGTCAGGCGCATGGGCGGGCGGCGGTACGAGCGCTGCTCGGAGTTGTGCAGGCGCTTGGGGTCGTGGTAGCCCGACGGGCGGCGCTGGGCAGCGCTGGGCAGCGCGGCAGCAGCCATGAGGCCGAGCGCGAAAAGCAAAGTAAGGAGATGGCGCATTGATAATGGGATAATCCGGGGGTAAATATAGACTCAACAACGGGCCAATACGTAGCAGAGGGCTAGCCTCGTATAGCGCGGCTCCTTACGCAGTTGAGCGCGGTGCGGGGCCGTATCTTGCGCTCCTTACTCTGGTTTGCCCCGATGACTATTCATTTTTCTCTCCCCTACCGCACCAATTACGGCCAACGCCTCGTGCTGTGCGGCTCGCTACCAGCACTGGGCCACTGGAACTTAGACCAAGCGCTGCCCCTGCACTACGACGAAGCCACCACCCGCTGGAGTGCCGAAGTCGAAGTACCCGCCGACGCGGCCACGGCCCCCATTACCTATAAGTACGTGCTGCTATTTGAAGGTGGCGGCGTGGTGTGGGAGTGGGGCGAAAATCGCACCCTGGTCCTTCCAGCCGATGCTCCCAAGCGCCTCGCAGTGCGCGACTTCTGGCGTGCCCCCGCCCAAGACGACAACGAGTTGTTCACCTCGGCTTTCACCAAAGCGCTGTTTCGCCGCCCGGCCCCAGCTGCGCTGCCCGCCGCCAAAGTAGCCACGGCCAAGGTAGCCAAAGGCAAAAAGAAAGCTGAGACTTCGGCCGTTGTCGAAGCTCCCGCCGCGCCCGCCCCCAACCTGCGCCTGCGCCTCGAAGCGCCCCGCGTAGCCACCCAGCACCAAATCTGCGTGCTGGGCTCTGACCCCGCCTTCGGGGCCTGGGACCAAGGCCCGGCCCTCGTGCTTTCGGATGCCACCTACCCTGCTTGGCAGGTAGAGGTAGCGCTGCAAAATCCTGACGCCGAGCTACAATACAAGTACGGCCTCTGGGATGCCGCCACCCAAACCGTGGTGCAGCTCGAAACCGGCGACAACCGCGTGCTGCCCGCTGGCAGCGCCAGCACCGGCACCCTCTGCGTGGTCGATGATGAAGGCTTTCGCTATGCAGCCGGGCCGTGGCGCGGGGCTGGCGTGGCCCTGCCCGTGTTCTCGCTTCGCAGCGAAAAAGGCCTAGGCGTAGGCGAGTTTCCCGACCTGAAATTGCTGGTCGATTGGGCCGAGAAAACGGGGATGAACGTGGTGCAGATTTTGCCCATCAACGACACCACGGCCACGCATACCTGGGTCGATTCTTACCCCTACGCGGCCATTTCGGTGTTTGCGCTGCACCCACAGTACCTCAGCCTCGACAGCATTGCCAAGCTTAAGGACAAGAAAGCGGCAGCTGAGCTGGTGAGCTTGCGCGAGGAGTTCAATGCTAAGGACTTCGTGGACTACGAGCCGGTGATGAACGCCAAGTGGAAATTTATCAAGCTGCTCTACCAGCAGGAGAAAGCTAAATTCCTGGCCGACCCTGAGTTTCACAAGTTCAAAGTAGAGCAGGGTTCGTGGTTGATTCCCTACGCGGCCTTCTCAGGTTTGCGCGACCGGTTTGGCACCGCCGACTTTCAGGAATGGCCGCAGGAGTTCCGGGCCCCGCACGCGCTGGAACAGCTGGTAGATGAGCACGGCCCTTCTTTCGACGAGTTTGGCCTGCACTTCTTCACCCAGTTTCACCTCGATAAGCAGCTACTGGATGCCGTGAACTACGGCCGCGAGCGCCACGTGGTACTCAAGGGCGATTTGCCCATCGGTATCTACCGCCACTCGGTCGATGCCTGGACCCAGCCCGAGCTTTACCACATGGACCAACAGGCCGGTGCCCCGCCGGACGACTTCTCGACCACCGGCCAAAACTGGCGCTTCCCCACCTACAACTGGGAGCGCATGGCCGAGGACAACTACGCCTGGTGGCGGCAGCGCCTGGGCCATTTGTCGCGCTACTTCGACATGCTGCGCATCGACCACATCCTGGGCTTTTTCCGCATCTGGGAAATGCCCGCCGACTCGGTCGAGGGCCTGCTAGGGCACTTCTCGCCCGCCCTGCCGCTACACCGCGACGAGATACAGCGCCGCCTCGGCTGGTTCGACTACGGCCGCTTGTGCGAGCCGTATATCCGCTGGCACTTGCTGGAGCGCACCTTCGGGGGCGAAGCGCAGCAGGTGTTCGATGAGTTTATGACGGCTGACCAGTACGGGGCCATTCAGTTCCGGCCGCACGTGGCCAGCCAGCGCCAGATAGAAACGTACATCGACGAAGAAATCAAGCTGCACCCCGAGCGCGAAGACTTCCTGCTGCGCGTGCGGCCGGGCTTGTACCACTTCGTAAATGAAGTGCTGTTTTTGCCCGCTGGCAACGACTTCTACCACCCGCGCATCACCCTGAACAAGTCGGCCAGCTACGCCGAGCTGGATGGCGAGGACACCAAGCGCCGCCTCTACGACGATATCTACGTGGATTTCTTTTTTAGTCGCCACGAGAACTTCTGGCGCGAACAGGGGCTGGTGAAACTGCCGCCCGTGCGCTACGCCACCAACATGCTCATTGCGGGCGAAGACCTGGGCATGGTGCCCGCCTCGGTACCCGGCGTAATGAAGCAGCTCGGTATGCTGAGCCTCAACATCCAGCGCATGCCCTCTAACCCCAAGACGGAGTTTGGCCACCCCAACGACGCGCCCTACCTCTCGGTAGTGAGCCCCGGCAGCCACGACATGAGCACCCTGCGCGGCTGGTGGGAAGAGGACCGCGTGCGCACCCAGCGCTTTTTCGAAACCACGCTGGGCCACTGGCGGCAGCTGGCGCCCTACTACGCCGAGCCGTGGGTAATCCGCGAAATCATCGTGCAGCACCTGCACTCGCCGGCCATGTGGGCCATCTTCCCGCTGCAAGATTTGCTGGCGATGGATAACCACCTGCGCCGCGCTAACCCCCACGACGAGCAAATAAACGTGCCCTCGAACCCCCAGCACTTCTGGAAATACCGCCTGCACGTGCCCCTCGAAGAACTCAATGACGCTGCCGGCCTCAACGAGCCTTTGCGGACCCTGGTGGAAGAAAGTGGACGAGGTAAAGCATATTAAGTAGTCCCATTTTAGGACAAAAATTACAGTCCCATTTTAGGACTTTATCTAAGAACCGTCCTGTCGGCCCTGTGGCTGGCAGGACGGTTTTTTTTTGCGCTTTGCACCCTAACAGTGCTCATGCTACGCAGCCCAACAAGCACCTCATTGAGGACAAAACAGGGGATTATTGCCTTTTCAGGCGAAATACCAGCCGGTAAACAGGCTTTTATCAAGGGTTAATGTGGGCTTTGGTATACCATATAGGCACTACTAGCTTGGCTTACCAGAATGCTATTTTGGCAAAGCCCATTGACGAGCTTATTTACTGCAAATCTGGCAGTTGGCTCATAGAGCGTTTTTGCATACGTCAGTAAATAAAGTGATTTTTATCACTTTTTCAGTGGGTTTGCAATTATCGTATAATTACAAAAATTATACACAATATAAGATAGATGCAAAATATTCGCCTCCTAATATTTAATATCCTATTTTATGGCACATAATTACTATTTGCAGCATATATCCACCATATTAAGTGCAAATAACAATGTCGCTTATAGCCCTTCGTTTTTCTATCTTTGTTAAGAGCAAAACAGGATTATTCCTAACTATCAACTTACATTATCACTTCTTTACCTTCTCTTTATGCAGACATTCCTACGCCCGAGGCGCTGGGTGGTCGGGCCTCCTTTACCTGCCTGGCTTAGTGCCATCCTGAGGCTGCTACACCCAACAGCTTTGACACCGGTGTTGGCACGCGTTGCCACACCTTTTGCCTTTTTGCTGCTGCTGCTGGGTGCCCTGGCTGTTCGGCCGCAGGAGGCAAATGCTTTCCCTGTTGCGGGGGCTGTGTCTGCTACTACTGGCATTCAGAATAGGGCCTACCCTATACCAACTTTTACTGCCACTGTAGATGCACTTAATGTTATCTCCAGCTATCGGTTCGAAACGCTACCAGCCGCTTCGGCTGGGGTAGTATCCTACCCTACGAATACCAACGGAACGACTGCTGGCGGTTATACAGTAGCGGCGACTGGCATGAGTATTACAACGTCGCAGGCTGCTGGTATGCAGTTTACGCCGGCATCAGGTGCAGCCCAGGGCACTGCCAGCTTCACTTATACAGTGCTAGAGAACCTTGGTGGCAGGTCGCAAACGGCAGCTACCTACTCTATTTTGATGGCGGTGGCCGACGCTCAGACCAGCCCTATACTTTCGAATAGCGCAGGGCAGAAAGCTATTCCTACTCTGACTGCTACCTCGGGAACGGCTTCGCCCACCAATTACCGCATTCTCACACTGCCCAGCACGGGCACGCTCTACGTGAATGGCACGGCGGCAACAACCAACCTATTGATTACAGCCGCGCAGGCCGCGCAGTTGACCTTCGCAGCTACTACGGGCTACTTTGGCACCACCTCGTTTACCTACGCGCCAGCTGATGCCAGCGGTGACGTTGGCGATGCAGCAACCTACGCTATTCCGGTGACCACGGCTAGCTGCGGCACAACTAATAGTATACTTGACTTCAGCCGCCGCACCATTGGCGAAGACTGGACCAACCACGCCAGCGTGGCGGTGAACGCTTCCAACATCACTTCTGGCAATTACTCTTCAGTTGGCGCTAGCGGCGGCAACTCATTTATCGTTGACAACAACACGGCGCTGCCCGGCCCATCTTTGGCCTGGCGGCAAGTGAACACGGGTAACGACCCGGGTACTAACGGCAGCGGCAACACCGCAACGGTCACCTTCACGTTTGACCAGCCAGTAAGAAACCTATCGCTGTCAATTCAGGACATCGACCAGACTATTTCGGCCACGCAGGCCTTTACCGACGCCCTTACGCTGGACGGCTATAGCACCGCCGCCAGCACCACTCCTATTGCGCTGGTGGCAGGCAATTTCGCCCTCGGCAACACCAACACGTTTAGCGGCAGCAATACGGTAACGGGCACGGGCAACAACAGCGTTGACCCGGCCGGCAACATCGTGGTGACCTTTCCGAGCCCGGTGCAGCGCCTCACGTTGACATTTAAAAATATCGCTCCTTACACGTCGGCTACCATCAACCGGACGCACACTATGGGTATTACGTCCATGACGTGGTGCCGTCTGGCCCCGGTAGCCAACAACGTAACCACCGCTACCTTGCCCAACACGGCGGGGCCAGTAGGCATCAGCTCGCTGAGCTCGACGGTAGATGGCACCGTGGCGACGTACACCCTTGTAACGATTCCGAATGCCACGACGCAGGGCACGCTCGCTTACAACTCGGGTGGCACCACCTATACGGCAGTAACGGCGGGCCAAACCCTCACGGTGGCGCAGGCTGCCTCGTTGCGGTTTACCCCGGTGAGCACAGCCAGCGGCAACTATACCTTCACTTACACCGTGCAGGATACCAACGGCCAAACCTCGGCTAACACAGCAACCTATACCATTCCGGTTGTTAACACGCCCTGCGCTACGGCCACGGGCACGTTTGCATTTAGCAGCCGCCCGGCGGGTGAGGACTGGAAGACTCGTACTGCAACGCCTGTGCCTGCGGGCTCGACCGCTACCACGGTAAGCATCAGCAACTATAATGCTCCGGCCTCAGCTACTGTTAACACCTTCGCTATCGGGACTGTCAACAGCACACAGACCTTGCAGTGGTCGACCGACTATGCCACACAGGCAGCTAACACTTCGACGGTTACCTTCAACTTCAACCGCGCGGTGAGCAACTTCGTTGTGCGGGTGCAGGACATTGATACTGGCACGGGCTTTCTTGACCAAGTAGTATTCACCGGGACCAACAGTGGCACGCCGGTAACACCTGTGCTGGGTCCACTCCCTGGCAGCGCGAATACAGTAGCCATTAATGGCAACACGGCTACGGGCACGGCTACTAACAGCAGCACGACCAACGCTACAATACTGGCTTATTTCCCAAGCCCGGTTACAACGCTGACGCTGACTTACAGCAATATCTCGACTACGCAAGCCGACCCATCCAACAACATCATTGGCATCGACTTACTGCAGTTCTGCCGCCTGGCACCCGTAGCCAATGACGTGACCACGGCTACCCTGCTCAGCTCGGTAGGCACGGCTAGCATTGCCTCGCTCGCTTCGACGGTAGACGGCACGGCAACTAGCTATACGCTGACCTCGATTCCGAACGCTACTACGCAGGGCGTGCTCTCGTACAACTCGAGCGGCACTACCTACACCAACATTACCTCGGCCACCCAGGTGCTGACGCCTGCCCAGGCAGCTTCGTTGCGCTTTACGCCCGTAGCGGGCAGCAACGGCAACGTAACCTTTGGCTACAAGGTGACCGATGATGCTGGCCTCGTGTCGGCCAACACGGCGACCTACACCATTCCGGTTAGCAACGCAACTTGCGCCACGGCTACGGCCACGGTCAACTTCGCTACCCAGACGATAGGCGATGACTGGAAGGCCCACGCAGCCCTGGGCGTGCCGACTGGCTCGACCATGACTACCCTCGGCAGCAGCGGCTACACCACGCCGGCTTCGGCCACGACCAGCACGCTGACTGTAACGTCGGCCTCGGCTACGACGAACATCAACGGTGTGCAGACGCTGGCCTGGATTACGGACTATGCCACACAGGCAGCCAACACCTCGACGGTAACCTTCAACTTCAACCGCGCGGTGAGCAACTTCTCTATGCGCGTGCAGGACATCGATAAGTCTGAAACCACCGATGGTAATGGCAACGTTACCAGTGCTTTCAACGACCGGGTAACTTTTGTGGGAGCTAATGGCGCTACGACGGTATTGCCCTCGCTGGCGGCGGTAGGCTCGAATAATACGGTGCTCATCAACGGCAACGTGGCCACGGGTACTACCAACATTACCAACACGACCGACGGGACGGTAATCGCTTACTTCGCTACCCCGATTACTTCGATTACGCTGACGTACAGCAACATCTCGACCTACGCGGCCGACCCCACAGCCAACGGTATCGGCATCGACCTGCTGAACTTCTGCCGCCTGAACCCCGTAGCGACCGACGTTACCAACACCAGCCGCCCCAGCGGCCAGGGTGCAGCACCCATCAATAGCCCGAATGCTACGGCCGACGGCACTATTGCCTCGTACACTATTTCGGCAGTGCCAGCGGCCTCGCAGGGCACGTACTACGTGAACGGCGTGGTGCTGAACGCGACGAACTTCCCCGGCCTGGTGCTCACGCCGACGCAGGCTACGCAGCTGACGTTTGCCCCCGCTGCTACGTTTAGCGGCACTTCGAGCTTCACGTACTTCGCCACCGACGACGCGGGCCTGGTTACCAACGTAGCCAACTACAGCGTGCCCGTAACCGCCACGGGCGGCAGCGGCACGCCGGCTCCTTGCGCTAATCCTGGCAAAGACGGCTCTGTAACTGGTCTGGCGGGTACCGTCAACACGTACTTTGCCGGCACGGCTTCGGTAGCGGCTAAGAGCACGGCTACCACTATTCCGGTGGCCGCTTCGGTGGGCGCCAACACGGGCATCACGGCTGGTGACCTGCTGCTGGTTATCCAGATGCAGGGTGCCGACATCAACTCGAGCAACACCAATAACTACGGTGCTAACGCTGGCAACGGCGGGGGCAACCTCAGCAACACGAACTTCACGGCCGGCACCTACGAATACGTGGTGGCTACTACTAACCTGGCGGCTAACACCGCTGGCTCTATCGGCGTGGCAGCCCTCGTAAACAGCTACGCCACGGCACCAGCCACAGCTACCAGCCCGCGCAAGTCCTTCCAGGTAGTGCGCATTCCGCAATACGCCAGCATCACGCTGGGTGGGCAGCTCAATGCCCTACCCTGGAATGGGAGCGCCGGTGGTATTCTGGCCATCGACGTAGCCGGCACGCTCAACCTGAACGGCCAAACGCTCAATGCTGCCGCTGCCGGTTTCCGGGGTGGAGCAGCCTTCAAATACACTGGCGCGGCTGGCACGGCTAACACCGACTACCGCACTTCCAGCGCCCTGGCTGCCAACGGCACCAAAGGCGAAGGCACGGCTGGCACACCGCGCTACACGCTGCTGTCGTTGACGGCAGCCACGCGCACCGACAACACCACGAATACAGCGGCCTTCACCAGCGGTGTGGTCGATGGCTACCCCAACGGCGACAACGGCAAAGGCGCCCCCGGCAACGCAGGCGGCGGCGGTACCGATGAAGTACCTACCGGCAACAGCATCAACGACGGCGGCGCGGGCGGTGCCAACGGCGGCGCAGGCGGCTTAGGCGGTTGGCCACGCATCAACGTCACGGTCGATATGGCTAACCAAGCCATCGGTGGCGTGTCATTCGCTCCGGTTTCATCGTCGCGCCTGGTAATGGGCGGCGGCGGCGGCGCTGGCACCAGCAACGACGGCAACGGCGACACGGGCCGCACGGGCATCTACAGCAGCGGCGTATCCGGTGGCGGCCTCATCTTGGTGCGTACGGGTAGCGTGAGCGGCAACGGCACGGCCAACGCCTCGGGCGACGGCGGCTACACGCTCGTGGGTAACCTCAACAACAGCGGTAATAACAACGACGGCGGCGGCGGCGGCGGTGCCGGTGGTACCGTACTCATCACGGCCAACAACACGGCTGGCCTGGCCAACCTGACGGTACTCGCCACGGGCGGCAAAGGCACGAGCAACAGCAACAGCGGCGACGTAGCCCACGGCCCCGGTGGCGGTGGCGGTGGCGGCGTAATCCTGGCCAACGGTGCCCTCAACTCGGCATCTTCGGCAGTGGGTGGCGCAGCTGGTACTATCATCAGCAGCGATACGTACTCGGGCACTACCTACGGGGCAACCCCCGGCGCAGCGGGTGTAGTTAACACCCAAATCAGCACTAGCATTGCCAACAGCACGGCGGGCAACAACTGCTCGGCCGACGTAACGACGGCCCTCACCGGCCCGGCTACGCTCACCCCTGGCCAGCCTTCGGGCACCTACACGGCTACTTTCGCTAACGAAGGCCCCTCGACCGCCCAGACCGTAACCCGCAAGGTGACGCTGCCGGCCGGTGCCACGAACATCTTGGTGAACGGTGTGGCTTACACCCCTACCACGGCTAACACCATCGACTTCGGCACGCTTACCTCGCTAGCCAGCGGTGCGTCGAACAGCTTTACGTTCAGCTTCACGCCGGCCGCTACGGCTACGGGTACGCTGGCCATCACGAGCAACGTAACGACGGCCACCAGCCAAGGCACTGACGCGGCTCCGAATGCCTCGACCATCACGGCTACGGTAGCGCCGGTGGCCGATGTAGCGGCTACCATCTCGGCGGGCACTACGGTACCGGCGGGTACGCTGGCTTCGGCTGGCACGCCGCCTTCGTTCACGGTGAACTTCACCAACAACGGCCCGGCCACCGCAGCGGGCGTAGTTGCCCAGGTGCAGCTGCCCACGGGCCTGACTAATGTAACGGCGACCAACGGCGGCGTGTACAACGCCACCACCGGCATTGTGAGCTACGCGGGCCTGACGAGCATCAACAATGGTGTTCCCACGAGCTCGGTTATCAAATTCGATGCCCCGGCCACCGGCCCGGTAATGGCTACGGCCAGCATCTCGACCACTACCAGCCAGGCTGGTCAAACGGCCAACGACCGCCAGACGGCGGCCCTGCCTTTGACGACTGCCTTTGACCTGACCACGAGCATCAGCGGCCCCGCCTCCAGCGTAATCGGCGACCTCGTAACCCTGGCCATCACGACTACCAACAGCAGCAGCAGCCCAAGCGCGGCCGCCAACGTGGTGCAAACCGCCCAGCTGGCTACCGGCCTCACCAATGTATTTGTGAGCAACGGCGGCTTCTACAACGCTACGGCTTCATCGACGACTGTAACCTACAGCGGCGTGAGCTACACGGTACCAGCCGGCGGGGTTATTTACCCGCCCCTGGCTAGCCTGCCCAGCGGCCAAACGGTAGCTAACACTGTGAGCTTCTCAATGCCCGCCGCCGGCTTTGCGCCCTCGGCTACGGTAACCCCGAACACCACGGCTGGCGGCGAAACCAACACGGCCAACAACACGGCTTACCTGAACACACCCGCCAGCGGCACAGCTACGCCCGTTACGCTCGCTACCGCCACGGCCACCGGCAATCCGGCCAACGTGTACACCAAAATCAGCTCTTCGACCGCTGTTACCGCGGTGGGCAGCAACGTGACTCTGACCGTAACGACTGGCAACAACGGCTCGGCCTCTTCGGCTGGCGGCTCGGCGTCGGGCGTGGTGCAAACGGTGCAGGTTCTGCCCGGCTTCACGGCCGGCACCACGGGCACCATTCAGGTGGATGGCCAGACCGGCACGCTGAGCGGCAACACGATTACCTTCGCTACCAGCGGCGCTACCTACAACACCCTGACGGGCATGGTGACCTTCCCGGCCATCACCCAGGCCAGCGGTGCCAGCGTAAATCACACGATTACGTTCGCGGCCCCGGCCAGCACCGGCAACAACGGCCAGCTGCTCGCCACGGCCATGGTAACCACGACCAACGTTGACCCTGTGCCCGCCGACAACACGGCAGCTACGGTTATCGACCTGGCTCCGACCACCGACCTGGCGGCTACCCTCACGGGCCCGGCCACGGCTACGGCCGGCCAGGTAATTAGCTACACGGCTACCTTCACCAACAACGGTGGCATGGCGGCCAGCGGCTACAACGTGAGCGGCACTCAAACGGCCGGCGTGTTTGAAACCGCGCAGCTGCCAGTAGGCCTGAGCGCGGTAACCATAACCAATGCCTCGGGTGCCACCGTAACCGGTGCGAGCTACGACCCCACTACTGGTGCAGTAACCTTCCCGGCCCTGACCACCGACGCAGTAGGTGCTACGCAGGTTTATACCCTGAGCTTCGTGGCCCCAGCCCAAAACCTGGTGGCCAACGCTACCGTGAACACGGCTTCGCCAGACGGCAACCCGGCCAACAACAGCGCCAGCGTGACGACCACCATCACGCCCGCCGCCGACCTGACCACTACGGTATCGGCCCCAGCCACGGCTGCTGCTGGCAACCCCGTGAACTACACCCTCACCACGACCAACAACGGCCCTTCGGCGGCTACGACCGTGGTGCCGACCCTGCAATTGGCGGCTGGCTACACTACCAGCAACATCTTCCTGGCAGGCCAGACGGGTACCCTGAATAGCACCACGGGTATCATTACCTTCACGAACGGCACGTATAACACGAACACCGGTCTGGTAACCCTGAATACCACGGCCAGCCTGGCCAGCGGTGCCAGCTTGCTGAACCGCGTGACCGTGATAATGCCCAGCGCCCCCGCTGGTGGCCAGCTATCGGCTGTGTCGTCGGTAACCTCGGCTACCACCGATGTGAACCCCGGCAACAACAACAGCAGCGTAGCCACGAGCGTTGCGCCGGCCACACTGACCACTGCTGACCTGGTAGCTACCGTATCGGCCACGCCGACCTCGGTAAACCCCGGCGATGCCCTGACCCTGACGGCGACCTTCACCAGCAACGGTCCCGACGCGGCTACCAACGTAGTGCCCACTATGCAGCTGCCCGCTGGCCTCACGGTCGGCACCATCAGCAACGGCGGTGTGTACAACGCCACCACCGGCCTGGTAACCTGGCCCACGGTGAGCAGCCTGGCTAGCGGCACTGCTAATGCCTTGGTTTACACCGTGAGCCTGACGGCCCCGGCCGTCAGCCCGCTGATAGCAGTAGCCGGCGTAAGCTCGGACACGAGCGAGCCCAACAACAGCACGGCACTGAACAACAACACGGCCCGCCTCAGCATTGTGGTAAACCCCGTGTTTGACGAAGTGACCCGCCTCGGCGGCCCGACGCTGGCCCTGGCTGGCACCAGCCAGACCTACACCGTAACGACGCTGAACAACGGCCCCTCGGCCACTGCCAACGCTACGACCCAGACCATATCGCTGCCGGGCGGCATCACGCCAACCAACATCACCAACGGCGGTGTGTACTCGAACAACACTATCACCTGGACCATCCCGGCCGGCCAAGCCGCCGGGGCGGCTGGCGCAGTTGGCAATAGCTTCACGGTAACGCAGCCTGCAGGCGGCCTCACCCTGACAGCCAACGTGACTGTAACAGGTGAAAGCAACACGGCCAACAACAGCGCGACCCTCACCACCGCAGTGCCCAACCAGCCGCCCACGGCGGCGGCGGTTATCAACTCGCTGCAAAGCCCCGAGGGCAACACCGCTGCTAGCAGCACCAATGCTCCCTACGGCATGCTCATCTCACCGCTGGTGGGTTCGGACCCCGAAGGTGCCCTTAACACGACGACTCCCTACACTATCGTGACGATTCCGGCCACCACTCAGGGTACGCTGTACTACACTACGGGTGGCACCACGTATACGGCCGTAACGGCCGGGCAAACGCTGACTGCTGCCCAGGCTGGTACGCTGCGCTTCCTGCCAGCCGCTGGCTACATCGGCAATGCGAACTTCACGTACCTGGCTACCGATGCCGCTAACAACCAGTCGGCCCCGGCCAACTACACCATCCCGGTGGGTAGCGACGCGACTGCCACGTATGCCACGTACAACGGTACTAAAGGCGGAACTAACAAGTACGTGAACGGTGACGTACTGGCCCAGGCAGTTGACCCCAACGCCTCGCGCTACAATGCTGCTGGCAACATCTACGATGCTCAAGGCAACCAGCTGGCTACCACGGCCAACGGTATCGGCAACGCTGTCATCACCAGTGGTACGCTGCCCGCTGGCGTGAGCATTGACCCGGCCACTGGCCGCATCTACGTGAGTGACATCTCCACGCTCGTTAAC
>CAXUKA010000040.1:0-28006 GCA_964251335.1 uncultured Hymenobacter sp. | reverse complement strand
CGAGGTGGTTCATTGGCTGCCGTTGCACCGACTGCTCGATGACCCTGACTTTCGGGCCGATGTGCTGCGCTTTCAGCAGCAGCTTCAGCGGGCGCTAGTGGAGCTGTAGCGGTTCTTCAACGATAGGGCGGCCGGCCGCCTGTGGCGTAAACTTTTGCTAGGCAGACGGGCGGGCGCTATAAAAGGGCAACTGCACACCATTTTTTAGTAGTTTGAGGTCATGAAAACAGCCCTACTCTTCTGCCTGCTGCTGAGTGGGCTTATTGGTTGCATCAGCCAAGGAGCAACAAGTAGTGAGTGTAAACCCACTGCTCTCGATTCCGCCATGAATGGTTTATACAAACCGCGAACGGAAACCACCGCTACAAAGCCAGCGCATCTCCGCTAACTCGAATGTGAGGGATGTTGTAGCTTGGGAGCATGAAAAGCTAGCACATTCTAGCGACCAGAATTAGGCAAACACCAACAACTTCTTATGGCTGGGTATAAGATGAATTCTGACGGTGCTCGCCACTTTAACTTGACGGAAAGCGACCAGGTACTGGGCGAGTTGACCTACGAGAAATGGTTCTCGTTGGAGGCAACCATTCGGTTGGCAGATGGCCGAGTTTGAAGCACGGTGGCGAGCCGAGAACGAGCACCTACTGGCCGATAGCTACCTGCGCATGTACAAGCAGGTGGTGAGCAGCCTCACCGAGTTCGACCCCAAGCTGCGGCTGGCCACGCTAGAGGTATTTCTATCATTGCAGCATTGGTAATGAGGTGATTAAAAACAAAAGCCCGTCACCTTTCGATAACGGGCTTTAAATTGCCTGACCAATCTTAGTTCAGGTTGCGGACTTATGCCGCTTGACGAACCAGCACCTCGTCAATCAGGCCGTATTCTTTGGCCTCATCAGCGCGTAGCCAGTGGTCTCGGTCCGCATCATCGTGGATTTGCTGGTACGTTTTGCCGGTGCGCTCGGCGTAGATGTCGTACAGTTCTTTGCGCAGCTTCACTACCTCGCGGGCCGTGATTTCGATGTCGGTCGACGGACCTTGCACCCCGCCACTAGGCTGGTGAATCATCACGCGAGCGTGGGGTAGAGCCGAGCGTTTGCCAATGGCGCCACCACACAGTAGAAAAGACCCCATGCTGGCCGCCAGCCCGGTGCAGATGGTGGCCACATCGGGCCGCACATATTGCATGGTGTCATACATGCCTAACCCTGCGTATACCGAGCCACCTGGCGAGTTGATATAAAGCAGGATATCCTTGCGGGCATCGGCCGACTCCAAGAAGAGCAGCTGGGCGTTAATGATGTTGGCAATGTAGTCGTCGACAGCTTGGCCTAAAAAGATAATCCGGTCCATAATCAGGCGCGAAAACACGTCGATTTCGCGGAAATTCTGCGGTCGTTCTTCAATAACGGAGCGAGTCATGCCCGTGGGCAGAAGAAGACCGCCGCGAGTCTGGCCCTCGACTTGCTGAATGTATTGGTCGACGCGCAAGCCGTTGAGGCCCTGGCCGTGCACGGCAAATTTTCGAAATTCGGTTCGGGTGAGCATACAGAAAACGTAGTAGGTAATAGGCAGCACAATGCCAGCCTGCCAGAAAACAGGGAAGAACTAATCCGTAAATGGGAGTAAGAAGCCAGGGGAAACCAGACAGACACTGTACGCGGGAGACCTAGCGATTAGTGGGCGTTTTACATCGGCCACCAGCGGCGCAGACAGGCTAGCCAGCCGTTTGCCTGTGGTGCGTACAGTCGCTCATGAAGCAGCCGCAACTCCTGCTGCAGCTGTCGGCGTCCAGCCAGCCGCAGGCCGTAGTAGAGCTGCTGCTGCGCTTCGGTATCAGCCGCTAAATCACTATCCAGCAGCTGGCGCAGATTCCATTCTTCCGCCGGAAGGGCGGCTGGGCCATGGAGCAGTTGCCGCTCAATCAGGTGCAGACGTTCGAGCTCGGGGCGCATAGGAAACTAGTTGATAGTATTAAGGTGGAGAGCAGTCCTTACCGAGTTGCGTAAGCGTTCCAAGCACTTGAATTTCTGTACTGTGGCTGAACGCACAGAGCCGTAACCATAGGTCTCAGCAATTTGGGTGAGTGGCTGCTGAAAGTAGTAGAAACTCAGTAACATACTTTTACATCTTTCCCCTAGTTGCTCCACATAGTGGAGTACCGCAAAGGCAGGTTCAGTCAAGGCTTCCGTTTCTTCTGCGACCGAGGATTCTACCTCATCGGATAGTGCCTCGTGAGGTAGGCGGGCCCGCCGGCGCAACTCCTGATGCCACAGGTTGCGGCTAACGCTTAGCAGATAGGTACTGGCCGAAGCAGTGAGCACCAGCGTGCCGCTAGTAGCTTGCTCGTAGAGAATAACCAGGGCATCCTGAAACACATCCTGCGCATCCTGTTCCGAACCGCCATGGCGGCTGATGTAGCGTCGCACCAGTGGAAAGCCCTGGCGATAGAGCCGGGTAAGGGCCTGCGCACGGTCGGCCAGCAGGGCCTGGCGTAAGGTGTCGGCCGCCAAGGAGGTCGAAAGGAAAGGCGAGGAGGCAGTCATGGGAGCAGGCATGTACTACTTAATCCGGTTTGGGCGTAACTATCACCTTCCTTATCGAAAAAATACTGCCCATATTCTAAATTAACTTAACGAAAGCCAAATGAGAAGTTAGCAAATGCACTCTAGATTCCTTGCTACGCGCTGAAGCTATCGGCCGAACTGGGGGCATAAATTGCGACCGGAGGCAAAACCCAAAATTGCCCCCGGTTTCTGAGAAGAACGGTGCCGAAACGTGCCGCCAACTTAGGGCCTACCCCGCGCAACTGCTTAGAAACGCACTTTTGGCAGCAGATAGCCGCACTGTCCGGCAAATAGCTGAGCACGATACTGCCCACTAAAAAGGCCCTTTCTGATATGGAAAGGGCCTTTTTGTTATGGGCCTGGCTGGTGATGCCGTGGTCGGCCGCCGTGCCGATGCGGGCTTGGAAGCATTGATTTACAGCCCGCTGCTCGGAGCCAGATGTGAAGCGGGCACCCACGATTGGCCCGTCTCAGGTAGCGAACCCCGCCGTGTCAACTGCGGTCTATACCTTAGCTGCTTGCTCCTCTACTTGACCAACATGGCTGCCACAGAACCAACATTCGAAGACCTACTCCATATCTTTGAAACTGCGCTTCTCGCGTACGAAAGACTGGGCGAGTCGCCGGTGCATCCGCCCGAATATGCTACGGAAGAGGGAGTAATTACGCTTGCTTCGATTGAACGCTATAAGGTAGCACAAGCGAGGTATAAGGAATTTACAGCCGCTCAGGCACAGGCAGAACAGAGCCTTTCCCTAGCGAAGGCCGCACTGGATGCGTGGTTTCCGACGCCTGTTATCGCCGCGTTTGACCAGGGCGTAGCCATGGTGGCACCAGCAGATAAGGGAGTAATCGTACTCGTCCGCCATCATGACTCCTACCTCATTGAGCGGGGAGCAACTCAGGAAGAGGCCCTGAATAAGATAGAGCGATTTTTAAACCAGTTTTGAGCAAGAAAAGCCCTGGCCTTACTGGTCAGGGCTTTAGATAAAGAAGTGGGCTGGTCGTTATGTTCGGTACGGCTAATTGCTTACGTGCAGCCGATGAATCGACTTCCTATCGAAGAGCAGATTTGCTAGTAGAAAGCTCACTGCGCGCACTAAATAAAGAGCCGGAATGAGCACCACCGTGATGCCGATGGCCACCTGACAGTACAACCAGAGGTAATGCACGAGCAATAATATCGGCAAGAAATAAAGCGCAACCAGACTGCTGATGATAAGGAGGGGTACTAGCAGATGGCGGGTGGCGTAAATCATGCAGCGGTCTTTGGTAAGGCAGTTAGCTCGCTGGCTGGGTCAGCTCAGGGGCGAAAAGCAGTAGTACAATCTCCCAAAGCACTATAGCAGGCGCACACAATGCCTACTCAATGTCGTGAATGACCTCGCAGGTGGTGCGAACGACCGGAAAATGTGCTTGAATGAAAATCTCTATCTCTCTGACTATCCAATAAAAAGGGGGTAGCTAGCTTCGAGGGCAGGCGCTGCCTGCCACGTAGCGCGGGGAGTGCTAGTAGCAACCTCAATAGCCTATGCGCTACTCGCCGGAAAGCGCTGGAGCGACCTGAGTGCTGGTGAGCGTGCTGCCCACGCTGGCCAGCACGATGCAGCCAACGGCCACCCACTGCCCGCTTGTCAGCCGCTCGCCCAGCAGCAGCCAGCCCGATAGGGCTGCGGCCACGGGCTCCAGACTCATCAGGATGCTGAAGGTGCGGGTCGGCAGCAATTTGAGCGCCTTCATTTCGAGGGTAAAGGGTAATACACTCGAAAATAGGGCCAGCAGTCCACCCAGGCCCAGCAGCCTGGGAGTCAGCAAGTGCAGGCTGCCGCTGGCAAGGCCAAAGGGCAAGACGGGTAGCGTAGCAAAGAGCATCCCGACGGCTACGGCCGCTGAACCCGGTAGCACCTGGGCTGTGCGCTGGCCCAGTACAATATAGATGGCCCAGCACACGCCGGCGGCCAAAGCAAAGCCTACCCCCAGCCAGTCCAGGCCGGCGCCAGTCCACGGGGCAATGAGCGCGATGCCAGCGGCGGCCAGCAGCACCCAGGCAGCATCGACCCAACGCCGGGAGCCGAGCAGCGCCAAGCCAAGCGGACCCACAAACTCCAAGGTGACGGCCAAGCCGAGCGGCACGCGCGCCAGCGCGCAATAAAACAGAAAGTTCATCGCCCCCAGCGCTAAGCCATACGGAATGACGGCGCGCCACTGAGCGGGCTGCAGTTGACCCAGGCGGGGCCGCACCACCACAAGGAGAGCCAGCGCTGATAAGCCAATGCGCAGGCTGGTCGTACCCGCCGCTCCGAGCAGTGGAAATAAGCCCTTGGCAATAGCGGCTCCTCCCTGCACGCTGATGATAGAGAGCAAGATGGCTGGTACGGCCGGGAAAGGAGGACGAGTCGGTTTGGGCATGACGGTTCCGCGAAGTTCAGGCAAAGGCAGCGGCTTTAGTGCTGCAAAAGTCGACCAAGGCTTGCGTTACATGCGGCGACAAGTCCGAGCAAGGTATCTCTTGGTGGGGTTGAGCGGCTAGCACTGTAGCGCTGAACTCAACCACTGCACGGCACTACGTGCGCGCTGTGACGATAGCTGAGGCGGAGAGCATAGGCCGCCGGCCATGCAAAAAGTGCTACTAATAGTGCCGTATGCCTTGTCAGGCCGGCCGCCTACTGCGCATGCCGCACTGCCCATCTGTGCAACACCAGCAAAAGGTAGGGTAGTATATTGGTGGCGCTATGAAAAAACTGTTACTCAGCACCCTCGCTGCCCTCGCTCTCGCTGGTTGCTCAAAAACCGAAGAGGCCAAACCCAGCCGGCCCATAGAGCTGTCTGCTCAAATCAATGGGCAAGCCTGGCAGGCGGATAGCCAATGGTATTCTTACACGCAAGTAGATGAGGATTATTCGTTTACACCAATGCGGTATACGCTAACCGTTGGAGGGAAAACGCAGGCCGGTATCCCGGCACTGAACCTTAGCCGCATACTTTTTGCCTTGTCCTTTACCTATTTGCCAAAGATTGGTCACCACCCAATT
Source organism: uncultured Hymenobacter sp. (assembly GCA_964251335.1). Classification (GTDB taxonomy): domain Bacteria; phylum Bacteroidota; class Bacteroidia; order Cytophagales; family Hymenobacteraceae; genus Hymenobacter. The sequence goes on along the minus strand of CAXUKA010000040.1, from coordinate 22,407 downwards.
AACTCTGGGGCAATTAATTCAAAGCAGAATTACTGCCAAGTACTTATCTGGTACGATGCGCCCGATGGGGGCACCTATTATGCCCCAGCTACTAGTGGCTCGGTAGATATCACGGAAGTAGCCAATGGCTATGTTGGGGGCACGTTCGAGCTTACTTGTCCGTCATACAGCCGAGCTGTTGCTGGTGGCGCACCAGCTATTCTAACCGTAACGAAGGGGAGGTTTTACGACAAAATAGACGGCCCAAGCAAGCAAGGGCTTACTTGGAATGGCGAGCAATAGCGGTGATTAGTTTTTGTGCTGCCAAAACCCCCAAGGCCTTGCGCCCACCCCGGCCTGAGCTTTTTTGTGGGCTGAAACTTTAGGGCACTTCGCCGAGGATGGGCGGCGCTGTAGCTTGGGTCATGAAAAAGCTGCTGCTATTCGCTGGACTGCAGGCAGGTAGGCGTTCTGCATTAAAAACTAAAGGGGCTCAGGAAGCCACCGTAGACACTTTTCCACGGTGCTGTGCCCCGGTTTTTAGCCCACAAAAAAGCCCTCGTCCAATCAAGGTCAAGGGCTTTTTGCGTTACTTCTGCTTGCGGGCGTACCACTCTTGGCTTGCCTCTCCGCTGTCAGGGTCGGTGAAGTCATCGGCAAACTCCCCCTGGCTGCTCTCGTCATAATCGGGGTCAGCGGCTTCGTCGTAGCTGGGGTCGGCTACTTCGTCGTAGGTGGGCGCTTGGTCATAGTTGGTGTCAGCGACTTCATCGAAGTCTGGTGCCGGGGAGCTACGGAACTTTTGGAGGGGCATAGCAAAAGACAGGTTGGTTATGATGCTAATTTAGATAGGACTAATATAATTGGCAAGCAGGTGTGCAAAAAAAACCAACTCTGAAGAGGGCCAGGGTTGATAAGAGCCGCAGCAAGCGCCTGAATACTTGGCCTACCCGCTGCTCTTCACAAGCGGCCAGTCCTTCAATCATCTACTACGCGCCCCCTGATACAGTTTAGCCTGACTGCTTGCAAGGCTCGTCTGGCTCCGTGCCGGGCAGGCCTTTTTGCATTATTTTATGCTATATAATTTATTCTGCATGAAGGAGCGCCTATTATTGCATTTGTATACAATCAGTTGCCTCTGAGAAACCCTTTACTTTCTTTTCCCTATGCGCATTTGTACTCCTTTTTGCTGGCTGCTGGCGCTGCTGCTGGCGGTAGGCAGCCTTTCGGCGGCCCAAGCTTCTCACATCCGGGGTGGCGACATCACTTACGCTACCATTGCCTCGACTACGGCCGGCGTGCCGCGCTACCACGTGGTGGTGCGCAATTTTGTGGAGCTTAATAGCTCGGTAACTTCTACCAGTACGACGCTGAACGCCACCCGAGGGGGCTGTAGCGCGGCTTCCCCCATCTCAGCGATAACGCTACCCCGCACGCAGCTGTTCGGCAGCAACCTCCAGACGTGCGGCACCACTGGACCTTTCTACCAGATAGCTGTTTATGAGGTCGATATCGACCTGCCTTTGCCCCTCGGAGAGTGGGTGCTCAGCGCTAATACAAGCGCCCGGGCAGCCGGTATTCTAAATCTTCAGAACCCGACTGGGCTAAATATCTACCTAACGGCTTATCTGGACAATTCGGTGGTAGCGCAAGATGTATCCCCGGTTTTTCAGTCCATGCTGCAACCGATTGTCAGCACCAATGCCCCAACGCCCTATAGTATGAGCGCCTTCGATGCAGATGGCGACTCCTTGGTCTACGAGCTGATACAGCCGGCTAATGGGTGCAATATTCCGATACCTTACTACCCCAGCACCTTTGCGCCAAACTACACTATAAACACCGCTACCGGGGCGCTGACGCCGACGGCGGCGGCCAGCACCAGCAACCAGGGCTACTATAACATCACGGCGCGCGTGAGCGAATACCGGAAAAACAGTAACAATCGGTGGGTGCTCATCGGCTACGTCATCCGGGATACGCTCTACCTGCTGTTTCCGAATACCAACCAGCCGCCGACATTCACGACAATGCAAGTGAATGGCGGGGCCACGCAGCCGCTCAGCACCAGCGTGGCCATCCAGCCCGGCCAAACGGTGAACGTATTGCTGCAAGCCACCGACCCCGACGCCAGCCAGCAATTGCGCTTTGCCAGCGCCGCCGTCGGGGTGGTACCGGGCCTGAGCCTGGCGCAGGTAGGCACTACTCGGGCCGCCCAACTGACCTGGCAGGTGCCGGCCGCGCTACCGCCCGGCCGCTACTCCCTCTTGGTGTCCGTGTTTGACGATGGCTGCCCCTACAATGGCAGCGAGGAGCGCGCTATCCAGTTCGTCGTCACGGGCAACCGCACCTTGGCCACCCGCGCCGCCGCTGCCGCTACCGACGTGTACCCCGTGCCCTTCCGCGAGCAAGTGCAGTTTACCACCGCCCCCAACCAAGGCGTGGTGCTCGTCGATGCGCTGGGCCGCGAAGTGGCGCGCCTCACCAGCGCCGCCGATGGCCTCGTGCGCTGGCAGCCCGCCACCACGCTACCCGCTGGCCTCTACCTGGCCCGCTCGGCCGCCAGCGGCCAGCCCCTGGCCCGCCTGCTGCGCGCCGAGTAGCTACTCGCTAAACAAATAAAAAGGCCTGCTCCGAATAGCTCGGAGCAGGCCTTTTTATTTGTTCGTTCGGCAGAATGACGTACTCGGCCTCGATAAAGGAGCTTGTCGTGTTGATGCGGCTGCCTTTGTCCCCGCTGGGTGTGAGGCCTCCACAGTGTTGCGTTGCGTCAGGCTGCGCAGCTCCTGTGCCACGCTCTTGCCTGTGGCTAAGCGCTATTTGATGGTGAGCTGCCGGGTCACCGTTCCTTGTTTGGTATCGAGGCGCAAGAGGTAGATGCCGGTAGTGAGATTACTCAGGTCAAGCTCGCGTGTGTGGCTGGGCAGAGCCAGCGCGGGCGGCTGCGCAACGTTGCGGCTCATCAGATCCGATACGGTGAGGGCGGCCGAGGAGAGCGCGGGCGCTTCAGGCGCATTGAGCTGGAAGCGCCCGCCAGCGCTGGGGTTGGGTGAAACGCTGAGTTGAGCCTGAACATCAGCATCTGCGCGGGTGGCCAAGTTGACGCCGCTAACGGTAATGTCGTCTACAAACAAGGAAGTGCCAAGCGTAATGTTGTCAGCTACGCCTGAGCTAAATATGATATGTATCGAATCGGGAGTAGCGATGCTAGTAGGCGAATAGGTAATCGGAACAGTCAGCGCAGTGTAAGTGGCTGCCGCTGGCAGATATTGCTGACCACCTCCAATTAAGCTTGGCACGCCATTGGTCGTTTTGGTTAGGTACACTAGCGCCAAGGCCGAGTCAGCAGTAGCCGCAGTGCCCGTAAGCTTGTAGAAGCACTGCATTTGGGTGGGGCGAGCGGCCAGAGCCTGGCCGCCAATAGAAATGCCCCCGTAGGTATACACCCCCGTCTTCGCTCCTAGTATCAACTCGCCCGAAGCTGGCCCAGAGCCCACACCTGCAATAGTGATAGTGGTCGTGGTGAGCTTAGCCGCATAGGTGCCGCCGTGCTTGTCAGTTGATTTTGTAACAGTACCGAAATTAAACGTTCCGCTTGGCACACCAAACTGAGCGGCAATGTCGTCGTCGGTAGTTTGCCAGCCAGTGGGGGCTTCGGCTCCATTGCGGGTAGCCCAGGTTTCAAGGTTTAAGTTCGCAATAGTCTGAGCCTGCGTCGGGGCAGCCCCAAGCAGCAAACTCGCCAGCGTCAGGCAAGCGTAAAAGGTTTTTTTCATGTGAAAAAGGAGTAAAGATGGTTCTATACTACAGTGTGAAAAAGCGCGTGTGGCTAGTTAGTAGAGATAACTGTAGCCGCTGATTAGCAATGAGGGAAAATCGATAGTAAAACAGATTTATTGAGGAGAGTCCGCACACGCACAGCGGTTGGACTTCTCTGCCTACCGGGACAAAGAAGCACCAGAGCACCTGAGGGCTGCATGAACACTCCCAAATCAATTGCCAATGTCCAGGAAGTGGCGTGTACTATTGGTCCTGGCAAGGCGTACATGTATTACGTAATCCCAGCTTCTCAGTGTTGTACTCAAAACGCCCCGGCTTGCCAGCTCACATAGCTTTTAGGGCTTCGCGTCGGTGAAGAATACGTAGAAAATGGGAATACGCCCGTTTGTGCTTGCTGTCGCCTGAGGTGGTGGACACCCAGCCTGCACTGTGTTGTAGCACACATCACCCAAAACGGTCGTGACCGACTGCATAACGTTCTGCGCTCGCACATTGCCCAAAGAGGCTTGCGGGGAGCGTATTGCTGTTGACTGTTGCCAGGTGGCACGCATCCACCGTGAGCGATTGAGCAGCCATGTTTTGGTGTGTTGTATCGGGCCAGTGACCAGATGAGACCTAGCTCGCTGGCTAACCGCAGGGGCAGCCAGCGAGCCGTCGGTTACTCAATCACCAGTTTTTTGACTACCACACCAGCGCTGGTGTTCAGGCGCAGTGCGTACACCCCGGCAGCCAACTGGCGCAAGTCGAGCTGAGGGGCTGCCGTGCCCTGGGCGGGCAGGATGAGCGTGCGTACCTCACGCCCTACGGCGTCGAGCAGCGTCGCTGCTATAGCCTGGTGGCCGAGGCTGGCGGGCAGCTCGATTATGACGGCCGAGGTGGCCGGGTTGGGGTAGAGGGCCACTTGCTGCACAAGGGCGGCTGGGGCCGTCGCCAGCACTTGCTGCGGCGAGAATACCAGCTCGAAGCGACCAGTAATAAGCGCCGAGGCATTGCTCACCGTGAACTGATAGCTGGGCTGTTGCACCAGGTCGATAAGAGCGCCAGTTTGCCGGTCGCGCAGGTAGGTGGGTGTAGCGCTTAGGTTCAGCAACTGACTAACAATAAGGGAATAGCTACCAGCAGCGGGTACGCCCACGGCCAGCGGCACCACGCGCTGGGTGGTGCCTAGCACAGCTTGCCCGGCTATGGCTAGCTGCTTGCCACTGCTGCTGGCGCTCAGGTTCAGGCCCGTCGAGTTGGGCAGTTTCACGGCATCGTAAGCTGGCTCGAAGTTGTCGGTGGCCCCGTTCTCGAAGTACACATGGGTTTCATCGGCCAAGGTGCTGCCGGTGCCTTGCAGCATGAGCTGCACCAGCGGCCGGGTTTCGGCAGTGCGTTGGAAGGCCGGGTTGGCGTAGCTGGTCAGGCGCTGCGAGTTGCGGAAATTGAGCGTGCCACTGGTTTGCCCGTCGCTGACGCGCACGAAAAATGCCTGGCCCATAGCCAGCACTGAATTGGGACTGTTGGCATTGCCGCCCACGCCGTTTAGGTTGGCCCGGTACGAGCCGCCGTATTGGCTGGCGCTTTCAAACACGTAGATGGCTGGGTCGAGGCCCGTCCGGTCGGCCGCCGCTACCAGCGAGTAGTCGAGGGGCGAGGGAAAGGGGTTGCCCACCAGCTGCCAGCCCGCATCGGCGGCCGTGGCTCCCGTATTGCGGTTCAGACTTAGCGTGATGGGCTGAGAGGCGGCATTGTTTTGCGGGCCGGTGAAGCTCACCGTCTGGCCCGCGCCAATATTCACCGTATACCCTTGGCCTACGGCAAGGGCATCGTTGGTAGCGCCAGGCGAAAACCACCCTTTATCAAACGCCGACAAGTTGTTGGAAACCGACGCCAGGCGCGACTGGTCGTACCCATACACGGTGGGGAAGGGCGTAACGGTGCTCGGCGTGGCCGAGGTATTATAGGCCGGGTTCACCACGGGCGTGAAGCTGCTGGTGGCCAGGCTGCCCACGGTAGCATTGCCAATGGGGGCCGAAAACTGCCGGTAGCCCAGGCCAGCATTCAGGGCAGGGCTGATGTAGCGCTGGAAAGTGCCCTGGCCAAAAATGACCGCGCCCTGCGCGTTGTTCACCACCATTGCCGTGCCCGAGGCGTTCGACTCCAGCGTGAGTTGGTTGCCCTGCGTGACGATAGTGCCATTGAGGAGCAGCACGCGCTGCACCGCAGCCCCGGCCGGGGTGCTTAGCAGCACGCCGTTAGTGTTCACGGTTAGGTTCCAGAAGCGGGTGCGGTTGCCCAGGATATTGGGGCCGTTGGTGGCGGCCGCAGTGCCTACGCTGACCGTGCCCCCGGTGGCCGCGAAGGTGCCGCTGTTCTGCCAGTCGCCCTGCACGTCGAGCGTGCCGCCGCTCATGGTCAGCGTGGCCCCGCTCCCGATGGTGAGGGTGCGGGCTGTGGCCGTGCCGCTGGCAATACTCGGTTGAAACGGAGCGCTGCCCGAAATGAGCGCATCGGTGGTTGCCGTGGGCACGCCCCCCGACCAGTTGGCGCTGGTAAACCAATCGGTGCTGACCGTGCCAGTCCAGCTATTGGCAAACTCGAAGGCACCCAGGTCGGGCGCGGTGCCGGTGTAGGCAAAGCCCACGTTGGTGCCGGCGTCGATGAGGCTGCTGCTGGCGGCCAGGCGCAGGGTCGGGATGATGGGTAGGTTACCATCGGCCTGGCGCGGGGCGCGCAGTAGGGTGGTGTCGAGGCTGATAAAGTCGCTGGCGCTCAGCGATGTTCCGACGCTGTTGGGCGGGAAGGTATTGTGGTCGAGGGTGCTGGTCGTGGTGTTAACGTTGGCGATATCGGGCGTGACGGTGGAGCGGCCGAGCAAGCTGACGTTGTTGCGCAGCGTATGGCCGTAGCCGTCTACATCGACCAGGTAGCCCGCCTGGGTTTTATCCTGCCGGTTCACCATGTTGTAGTTGATGGCGTTCTGGTAGCCGGTGTTATTATACCAGAAGCTGCCCGCCTGGTGGTGATTCGAGTAGAAGCCGTTGGACCGGTTGCGCACGGACACGCAACGCTGCACGGTGTGGTTGGGCACGGTAGCAGGCAGCGCGGTGTAGGCCGTGGTGCCGTAGCCGCCTGCCTTGAAGCCGTTGCCATCGCCGCGCGTCACAAAATTCTGCGTGTACCCATTGTAGAAGGCCCAGCAGTTCTCAAACACCACGGCCGCGTAGGCGTTGATGCAGTCGAAGCCGTCGTCGCTGTTCTGCCAGGCGCGGCAGCCCCGGAATATGTTGCCCGTGCCACCAGCGGTGGCGGGGTGGCAGCCAAAGCCGTCGACGTTGCCGCCGTTGGCACTGCCGGCAAAGGTGGAGGTATTGTCGTTGTTGCGGTAGGCATCGCAGTTGAGCACAAGGGTGTTGACACCCTGGGTTAGGTAAAAGCCAATGGCTTGCCCATCGTGCATACTCAGCCGCTCGTAGATGTTGTTGTTGCCCCGGTTGTTGGAAAAGCAGATAGACTGTGTGTTGACGCCGCTGACGAGGGGCACCCGCACGCCCACCACTTCCAGCCCCCGCAGGTAGATGTACGAAGCCGATACCTCAAAGGCATTGACGCGCTCGCCGGTGGCGGTGTTTGCATTGGGGTCGAGGTTGCTGTAGTTGAACACGGGCTGCTCGCCCGGATAAGCCCAGTAGTTGATGCGCTTGCCAGCCACGCCACTCTTGGTCAGGTTCGTGACGTAGGACCACGTGGTGCCGCTGCTGGTGAAGTGCAGCGCTATCTGCGAGTTCTGCACCATATAAGTGCCGCCCCGGATGTACACCGTGTCGCCGGCCACTACAGCTGTTTGGCCCCGCTGGATGGTGAGAAAGGGCGCGGTAATCGTCCCGCTATTGGCATCATTGCCGGTGGGGGCCACGTAAAAAACGGCCGAAAAAGCTGGGCGAAAGCTAATCGCCAGCAGCAGCGCTAACAAGTAGTGCTTGAGCATAGGTGGGTGGGAATAAAGGGTATAGCCCAAACCTAACTGTCTCCTATTTCCATACTCTCCTGTACCGTGCTGTCAGCCTGGGGGTGTTGCTCCGATAGGCTGAACTGTGGCATCCCTGTCATGCGTGTCGGCTTCGCTGTCCGGCGTTTCACCGTGCAGCAGGTCGTTGGCTTGCCGTAGCTGTGCCTGTATGTTTCGGGTAGCGAGCTGGAGGTTCTGAAATTTATGTAAATTGTTGAATTTCATGTGATAATCATTAAAATATGCAGTGCTTCGAATCCAGGGTTTCGGTGCTATTCCAGATTTGCCAGTAATACAATTTTTACAAACTATTCCTGGGCGCTGCTTCTTAAGGGGGCGATTGGAACCTTTCTTTCTGAGTACTCGCTACATTGTCTGCCTATTTACCCACCCTACTATGTCTGCAGAGCTACCGCACCCTGCCCAGTCTACTACCAGAATATCCCTTCTGCCTATTTCGGAGTCTTGTAGCGTCCACCATCGGCGCTCGGCCGGGCGGGGGCGGGCGGCAGCTGGCTGGCTGCTAGCGCTGCTGCTCGTGCTGCTGAGCGGCGCGGCCACGACTGCCCTGGCCCAGGCAGCGCCCCCCCCCGATTGCGCCCAAGATGAGAAGTTCATCAACCAATGGTACTTCGGCTACAAGGCGGGGCTGGACTTCAACCAGGCTACCGATTCTATTCCGCCCACGGTGCTGACCAACAGCCAAATGGTGGCCCCCGCTGGCTCGGGCATAATGGCCGATGCTACGGGCAATATCCTGTTCTACAGCAACGGCGATACCGTGTGGAGCCGCAACCACAGCATCATGCTCAACGGCACGGGCATGGGCGGCAACCGCCTCTGCACCGATGGCCCCCTGGCCATTAAAATGCCGGGCAGCCCTGCTGTACCGGGCGGCCCGACCACCTACTACCTCTTTACGCAAGACGCGCAAGGCGGCCCCAAAGGCCTGAGCTACTCGGAGATTGTCATCCCCACCGGGCAGCAGGGTCAAGTGGTGGCCGCCACCAAAAACACGCCCCTCACCCAGGGCACGACCGAGAAAATGACGGGCGTGTTTCACAAAAACGGCTGCGACATTTGGATAATCGTGCACGGCTGGGGCACCGCCACCACCGGCACCGCCAACCGGGGCGACTCGTTCTTGGCCTACCGCGTGACGACGACCGGCGTGCAAACCACGCCGGTGATTTCGACCATCGGGGCGCTGCACGCGCCGAGCGTTTCGGCCCAGGGCTACCGCGGCCAAATGAAAGTGTCGCCCGATGGCACACAGCTGGCCGTGGCCCGCTACAGCGCAAACCCTGCCACCGATAGCAGCAGCACCATCGAGCTGTTTGCCTTCGACGCAGCCACGGGCATAGTCAGTGGCCGCAAGGCCATCGACAGCGGGGCGGGCCGCTACTACGGCGTCGAGTTTTCGCCCGGCCGCACCCGGCTCTACGCCACCGTGATGAGCCCGCCGCAGCTGCTGCAATACAACCTGAGCGCCACCAATGTGCCGGCCAGTAAGGTGGTTATTCCGCTCCACCAGACTACGCCCGTCAACCTGGGCTCGATGCAGGCTGCGCCGGACAGCAAGATTTACGTGGCCCGCGAAAACCAGCCCGCCGTGGGCTTTATTTCCCATGCTGACTCGTTGGGAACGAAAGCCACCTACTACGACGACAGCCTGAAGCTAGGCGGCCGCCGCAGTGGCCTGGGCTTGCCCAATTTCAACCAAAGCTCCCTGCTGCGCGTCGGTTTCGGGGGCATGTCCACGGCTTGCCAGGAGATAACCTTCACGGCTGGCTCGCCCATCCCCAATCCGCAATCCTACGCCTGGAACTTCGGCGACCCCGGCTCGGGAGCCAACAATACCTCGGCGGTAGCCAACCCGGTGCACGTCTTCACAGCTCCGGGCACTTATACCGTTACGCTGCGCATTACCAATTTCTGCTTTTGCCGCGAAATTCAGCTTAGCGTGCCGGTGCCTGGCGCGCCCACGCCGGGCAGCATCGGGGCCAGCCAAACGCTGTGCGGCGGGAGCACGCCGGCGCCGCTCACCAGCACTGCCTTGGCCGGCGCGGGCATCGGGCAATATATTTATCAATGGCAGTCGTCGCCTGATAATATCACCTGGACCGACATTCCAGGGGCTAATGCGCCGGGCTACACGCCGGGCGCACTGAGCGTTACGACCTATTTCCGGCGCTTGGTGACTTCGGGCTTCTGCGGCCCGCGCACGCCCACAGCGGCCGTTACCATCACCGTGCTGCCAGCCCTGACGGCCGGCAGCATCGCCGCCGACCAAACCGTGTGCGCCGGCAGCGCCCCCGCCCCGCTCACGAGCAGTGCGGCCGCCACGGGCGGCACGGGCACGTTTGCCTACCAGTGGGATGCCTCAACAGACAACGTGACCTGGACGGCCATTCCCGGCGCTACCAATGCGACGCTCGCGCCCGGTGCTCTCACGGCTACTACCTATTTCCGCCGCCGGGTAAGCTCTGGCCCCTGCGCTGGTGCAGTATCCAATACTGTGACTATAACTGTAGTGCCCGCCGTTGCAGCCGGCAGCATTGCCGCCGACCAAACGCTTTGCGGGGGCGCTACGCCTACTGCCCTCACCAGCGTGGCCCCGGCCACGGGTGGCACGGGTAACATTACTTACCAGTGGGAATCTTCGGTGAATAATGCGACCTGGACGGCCATTGGTGGAGCTAATGGCCTGACGTATGCGCCTAATGCCTTGCTGGTCACTACTTATTTCCGCCGCTCAGCCAGTTCGGGCAGCACCTGTGCCCCGGCAGTGTCCAATGTCGTTACCATTACTGTGGCCCCGGTGCTGCTGGCCGGCACCATTGGCACCGACCAAACGCTATGCTCGGGCGCTGCGCCTGCGCCGCTCACCAGCACCTCGGGGGCCAGCGGTGGCACGGGTAGCTACAGCTACCAGTGGGAGTCGTCGCTGAACAATGCCAGCTGGACGCCGATTGCCGGCGCTACTGGCACCACCTATGCGCCCGGTGCGCTCACGGCCACTACGTACTTCCGCCTCGCGGTAATGTCAGGTGCTTGCGGGCCAGCGTATTCGCCTACCGTTACCATCACGGTATTGCCGCCGGTGAGCGCGGGCACTATTGCGGCCGACCAGACTATCTGCGCCGGTTCGGTGCCCGCACCGCTTACCAGCGTATCGGGGGCCGGCGGTGGCACGGGCACCTATAGCTACCAGTGGGAGTCTTCGCCGGATAACGTGACCTGGGCTATCGAAGTGGGAGCCACTAGCGCGACTTTCGCGCCCGGCCCGCTAGGAACTACCACGTACTACCGCCGCCGGGCCACTTCGGGTACCTGCTCGACGGATGTTTCCAACGTGGTGACGATACGGGTGCTGCCCGTGATGACGCCGGGCGTGACCCTGGCAACCCCGCCCGTGCAGTGCCCCGGCACGCCGCTCACCTTCACGGCGGTGGTTGCGAATGCGGGCTCCGCGCCTACGTTCCAGTGGTTTGTCAACAACGTGGCCGTGGCCAGCGGGCCTACTTTCACCAGCAGCACGGTAGTTACCGGCGACCAGGTGCGGGTGGAAGTGACGCCCACAGCGGGCATTTGCACCACTACCAATTTGGTCACGGCCACCGTCACGGTCACGCGCATCGTGCCGCCGCCCGTTGCGGTTACGATTAGCGTGCAGCCAAATGGCCCGGTTTGCCCCGGCGAGCTGGTCACGTTCAGCGTCGCAAACCTGACCGGCGCTAGTCCATTGCCCAGCTACCAGTGGCAGGTCGATGGCACCGACGTGGCCGGGGCCACGCGCGCAACTTTCACCAGCACCACCCTCCGCGATGGTCAGGTAGTAACGTTGCGCCTGACCACCACTAACTCGTGCGGACAGCCCGCTACGGCCGTTTCTAACAGCATCGCCGCGCAGATTCAGCAGCCGGCCGTTGTGGATGCTGGCCCCGATAAAGAGATTTTTGCCGGCACCTCCGTGACGCTGGAAGGCAGCTCTAGCGGTAATTACCCTGTGACGTGGACGCCAGCGGCAACCCTGGCTTTCCCAACCAACAACCCGCTGCGACCCGTGGCCTCGCCCACCGTCACTACAACCTACACTATCTCGGCCGGCACTGGCAACTGCGCCGCCACCGACCAAGTCACTGTGACCGTGCGCCAGCCCATTCGCATCCCCAACGCCTTCAGTCCCAATGGCGATGGCAACGACGATACCTGGCAGATTGACTTTATCGACCAGTTCCCCGACAACACCGTAACCATATTCAACCGCTGGGGTACCAAGATTTTCGAAACCACCAACTACAGCCGCGCCAATGAGTGGAATGGCACCATCAACGGCCAGACTGCACCATTCGGCACCTTCTATTATATCATTGTCACACGAGGAGCCCTGGGTAAATCGTACGTTGGGTGGGTACAGATTATTAACTAACCACTCATCCAGCGAGGTAAGCGCGGCAGAACTAAAACGAGCGGGTCGAAAGGCCCGCTCGTTTTAGTTCTGCTTGTTTCAGTACTCGTCAGTAAACCATCAATCCGTCATGCTGAGCTTGTCGAAGCATCTCTACCGGAGAAGTAACCAGTTCAATGAAGTGATAGAGATGCTTCGACAAGCTCAGCATGACAGTCTTTTTAAATTCTTAAACACACTATTAAGCCTACTAATCAAACCAAATATAAGTGCGGCTACGCGGCCGCTGAGGTAGCTATGGGCAGCGAAAACGAAAACGTGCTGCCGCTACCCAACTCACTATCAACCCACAGCCGGCCGCCCTGCGCCGTGATAAACTCGCAGGTAATGCTCCTTTTGGGTGATGTGCAGCTGCTGCGCTTCGGCTGGGGCCGCGTTGCGGTTGGGCGTATCCAGGGGCTTAAGCAGGGTTTGCAGCAAGTCGTTTTCGAGGCGCACCACCGAGGCCGGGCGGCCTAACAATTGCTCGACGGGCATGCCCAGCAGTAATCAAGTGGCGCTGGGCCGCCAGCCAGATGCGGTCGCCGCTCCAAAGCGGTCGGCGAGGCGCGATGTTTTGCGGATTATCTCTTTGGAGGCCTGCTCGTTGGTGTTGATGCAAGCCAGCAGACGGTCGTCGTTGCGGCGCTGGGCCGCCACGACTGGCGTGCCACCGTGCTCATTCTCTACCTGTTGGCCCAGCAGCTGGGCCACCTCGCGCACGGCCAGTCGGCGCAGTTGCAGCAGATTTTCGGCCTGGAAGAAACTGAGTTCTAGCCTTTAGAATCTAAAACTAAAAAACAGCCCCCTCTTTTTTGAAGAGGCGGCTAGGTGGAGGTCTACGCGAGGCGGCGTGCTAAAACGACAGTGCCACGCTGGTAGTCACATTGCCATAGTTGCGGCTCGCACCAGTATCATGCTGAAAAATAGCATTCTGCGCCCGTAGGTAGCGGCCTTCTACCCGAAAGGCTACATTAGCTGTGGGCAGGTAATCGAGGTTGAGGGAGGTGCCGCCTGCCAGGAAGCGGGCCGCGCTGGGGACCGGCGAGATGCTGTTAATAATCACGCCCCTGTCGGCATTGTAGTACTCGCCGCGCAGGGTGGTCGAAAACAGGTTGCTGAGCTTGTACTTGACGAAAGCCGAGCCCGTATGCCAGGTATCGTAGCCGTTGCGGCCGGCGCTTTGCTGCTTGCCCACGTCGAAAACCAGGGCCAGATTGAGGCGCTCGGTGGCCGCGTAGGTGATATAAAAGTCGTGGAAGTAGCGGCGTCGAATAACTGAGTCAGCAGGCTGCTCATTGCCATAAAACGTGCTGCTGTTGATGAGCAGCTTGTCGGTGGGCTTCCACTGAATCTGGGTGCCGAGACCTTTGGCCTGGTTGGTTTCACGGATGTTTTGCCAGCCATTGAGCACCAGCCCGGTGAGCGTCAGCTTGGGGCCAACCTCGTAGGTGAGGCGCGCCCCCGACTCGTAGTAGGGCGAGTTTTCGGCCATCAGCGAGCGGGTCAGCGTCCAGTTATCCTTCGAAATAGCCGATTCGAAACCAATGTGGGAGCCAAAAATACCGAGGTCGAGCCACGCCTTTTTGAAGGGCCGAAAGCCCGCGTAGGCCTCATAAATGTGCTTCATTACTGGGTCTTCGGCGGCGTAGTTGGCACTCACGTAGGTACCGGCATGGACGCCGAGCGCCCCGCGCACTTTGCCATCGTCGTAGCGCGCTCCCAGCACGGCGTTATTCACCGTGAACTCGTTTTGGCGATTGTGCGAGTAGAGGAAGCCGGGCCGCTGGTTGGTGTTGCCGTGGTTGAAATCGAAGCCGTAGTAGGCATCCACGAAGCCGTAGGTGGTGAGCGGGCCAGTAGGGGGCGTAGGCGGGGCCGGCGCAGCCGGGGCAGGCACGGCCAGGTTAGGGTCGGTGGTGGCGGGGGTAGTCTGGGCCAGCGCGACGCTTGTGCAGAGCGTGGCCAGCGCGGGCAGTAAAAGCTTTTTCATGGCAGGAAGCGAGGCCAGGGCCTGCGCCAAACAAGAGGAACGCTGCCCGCTGCTCGAAGTAGCGGTGGGCAACCAAAAATTACTTCTTACCGGCTAGCTCATCCAGTGCCAGGTTGAGTTGCAATACGTACTTCGATGAGCTTGGTGGGGTCGTTGTGGCGGTCGACCATGTTACCGGCTTCTTTGGCGGCCTGGGTGCCCGAGTTCATGGTTACTTCCACGTCGGCCTGGGCAAGGGCGGGGGCGTGGTTGGTGCCGTCGCCCATCATGGCTACCAGTTTGCCACCCTTCTGCTCTTTGCGGGTGTAGTGCATCTTGTCCTCGGGCTTGGCCTCGGCAATGAAATCGTCCACACCAGCTTTTTCGGCAATAAACTTGGCCGTGAGCGGGTTATTTATCACCGTTCACCATCACGGTTTTGATGCCCATGCGGCGCAAGCACTCGAAGCGCTCTTATATCAGCGACGTGCTCGCGCAGCGTTTAGCCCTTGCGGCGCAACGATGGTAACTACGCCGAGGTAAGCGCCAACGCCCGCCAAGCAGGGCGCTTACCTTTGGGTGTGTACTGCCTGCCGGTCCGTCGGTTGTTACGGGGCGGAATCTCTTGTCTGAATGACTCACGACCCCGCCACTCCGCCAGTACCCGACCCCGCTGCCGATGCGGCAACGCCGCCGCTGACTAGCGCCGGAATGCTGTCGGCCATCTTTGCGGCCGTGCCCAGCGCCAGCTTGCTGCTTACGCCCGAGCTACACATTGCGGCCGTGAGCGATGCCTACTTGGCCATCGCCTCCATGACCCGCGACCAGCTGGCGGGCCAGTATTTACTTGAGGCCTTCCGGTACGAGCCCGGCACGCCCGAAGGCGAAACGATGGCTATCCTGCAAGCCGCCTTGCAGCAAGTGGTGGCAACCGGCCAGCCCCAGCAAATGCCTGTGCATCACCACGGCCTGGCTACGCCTGGCGCAAGTAAAATGCGCTCGTGGCAGCACCTGAATACCCCGTTCTTCGATGAGCACGGGGCGGTGGCCGGCATTATTCACACGGTGGTCGATGTGAGCGCCACCACCCACTTGCAGGAAAGCCAGGCCCGCGAGCAGGCTGCCACCGCCGAGGCCGACCGGCAGCGCACCAACCTGCTGCGTCTGCTCGACCAAACGCCCGTAGCCATTGGCATTATTCAGGGGCCCGATTTTGTGGTAGAGCAGGCCAACCCGGCGCTGGGCACTATCTGGGGCCGACCGGCGGCGGATATTGTGGGCCGGCCATTTTTTGAGGCGCTGCCCGACCTGCGGGGGCAGGGCTTCGAGGAACTGTTTGCCAGTATCCGCGACCGGGGCGAGTCGCTGGTACTGCGCGAAGTGCCTGTAAACCTCGCCCCCGACCCGCTTGCGCCGCCTGTTACGGGCTTTTTCAACTGTGTGTACCAGCCTTGGCGCGATGCGCAAGGCCACTCCACGGGCTTTATCGCGGTGGCCGTGGACGTGACCGAGCAGGTGCTGGCCCGCCAGCAGGTAGAAGCCCAGGAAAAGAAAACCAGCTTCCTCAACAAGGAATTGCAAGCCGCCAACGGGGAAATTCTGGCCAATAACGCCGAGCTGGAAAACGCCCAGCAGCAGCTTCGGCAGCTAAATGAGGAGCTTGAAGCCCGCGTGCTGGCGCGTACCCAGGCGCTGCGCTTGGCCCAGGCCGCTACCGAGCAAGAGCGCGAGCAGCTCTACCAAGTATTCGAGCAAACGCCCGTGGCCATTGCCATCATGCGCGGCCCCAACCTGCGAGTCGAGCTGGCTAACCCGGCCGTGGCGGCCATTTGGGGGCGCGAGCCGGCGCAGGTGCTGGGCCGGCCTTACTTCGAGGCTGTGCCCGACACGGCGGGGCAGGGCTTCGAACAGATTCTGTCCGACGTGCTCACTACGGGCCAGCCCTACACCATCACCGAAGCGCCCGTGATGCTGGCGCGTGCCCACACGGGGCTGCCTACGCAGGCCTACGTCAACTTCGTGTTTCAGCCCCTGCACGATGCAGCCGGGGCCACGGTGGGACTCATTGCCAGCGGCACCGAAGTAACCGAGCAGGTGCTGGCTCGCTACCGGGTACAGGAGTTAAACTATAAGCTGCAAGCCAGCAACGAAGAGCTGGGCAAAATCAACCAACGCCTCACGCGCACCAACACGGACCTCGATACCTTCGTGTACACCGCCAGCCACGACCTGAAGGTGCCCATCGCCAACATCGAAGGGCTACTCGATGCCTTAGGCCGCGAACTGCAGGATACGGCCATTAGTGAAACAGTTCCGCACCTAATGGGCATGATGCAGGAGGCCGTGGCTCGCTTTCAGCAAACAATTGGCCACCTGACTGATATCTCGCGCTTGCAACAGGAAAGCAACTTGCTGCCCAAGCGCACGAGCCTGGCGGTCATTATGGCCGATGTGCAGTTAGACCTGGTCCCGCTAATCCAAGCCACGGGGGCGCAGCTAACTACCGACCTGGCCGACGCCCTCGAACTGCCTCTTTCGCCCAAAAACCTGCGCTCGGTGGTGTATAACCTGCTCAGCAATGCCATCAAGTACCGCGCTTCTGACCGCGTGCCAGCCGTGCATATCCGGTGCTGGCAGCAGGGCACCAATGCGGTGCTGACCGTGCAGGACAACGGCCTGGGCTTGGATGAGCGCCAGCAGCAGCGGCTGTTCAAGCTGTTTCAGCGCCTGCACACCCACGTCGAGGGCTCGGGCGTGGGGCTATATATGGTCAGAAAAATTGCCGAAAATGCGGGCGGCACCGTACAAGTGCAGAGCACGGCTGGCGTGGGCACTACGTTCATCGTGACCCTGCCGCTGCCCCGGGAACGTTCTGTGCCCGCTAATACTTAAGGTGCCGACGTTACTTTACTACCCTTGCAAAAGCTTTCCAGTATCCTGCTCGTGGACGATGATACCACGACCAACTACCTCAACGAGTCGTTGTTGCGCTCGTTGCGAGTTACCGACCAGTTCATTGTGGCCCGCGATGGCATCGAAGCCCTGGCTCTGCTCGAAAGCCAATGCGTAGCTCCGACCACCTCCTGCCCGGCCCTGATTTTGCTGGATGTGAACATGCCCGCTATGAACGGCATGGAGTTTCTGGAAGCCTACCAGCGCCTGCCCCAGGAGCACCGCGACGCCATCATTATTGTAGTGCTGACCACCAGCATGAACTCGGCCGACCTGGCGCGCCTCGACGAACTGCCCATCGCGGGCCTCGCCAGCAAGCCCCTGACGCCGGATAAAGTCAATACCATTCTGCAATTGCACTTTCAGCGCCAGCTGTCGGTGTAGTGAATAGCTGCGTAGCTACGAGTTTTAAGAGCGTTAGAGCGTTCATGCTGAACGCAGTGAAGCATGACGGTTTCATATAGAGGCAGGTAAGACAAACTCGCCGCTACTCCGCATCGACTTTACCCTCCTGTTAACAATAAGTTAATTTTCATTATTCCTTGCAAGAGGCGGCCGTACTTTGCGGCCTGACTTTTACACTGATTAATGAAACATTTTGACTTTCGCCCGTGGGCTTTACTGCTCACACTACTGACAGCGGCTTTCTCGGCTACGGCCCAGATTGAGACAGCTGCTCAGTACACCACCCTCACGCCGGCCCAGTTGATGGCCTGGACCCCAACCGGCGCGACGGCCGTGCCGGCCAACGTGAGCACCGTGCCCCTGGTCACGCGCCAAAATTCGTTGGCTCCCCAGCTCAACCCCAACCAGAGCTTTAGCTCGAAGGTGAACTGGTGCCCCGATGGCATGAACAACTTTGTGGGCTACATCAACGAGCAGCCCCAGTTCAACCTCTACAACTTCACCCACTGGCAGTATATCGATATGCTGACGTGGTTTGCCAGCCCGGTCGGCATTCCGTGCCGCCCCTGGATAGAGGCCGCCCACCGCAACGGCGTGAAGATTATCGGTACCATATTTACGGACCGCGCCGGCTTCGTAAGCCTCTGCGCCAAAGATGCTAACGGCAACTACATCGGGGCGCAGCAGTTGATAGCCGTGGCCAACTACTACGGCTTCGATGGCTGGTTTTTCAATGAAGAGTCGGCGATGACGGCAGGCGAGGTGACGGAGCTGCGCAACATGCTCAAGCAGCTGCAAGCCACGAAGCCCGCCGCCATGGAAATTCACTGGTACGACTCGGTGATTGGCACAGGGGCCGTGCGCTACCAGAACACGTTTAATACCACCAATGCCCCGTTTGTGCAAGACGGCACCACGCGGGTGAGCGACGCCATCTTCACCAACTACGTGTGGGCGGGCAGCGCCACCTTCACTACCTCCATTGCCACGGCCAACAGCCTCGCCCGCAGCCCCTACGATGTGTACATGGGTGCTGACGTCTGGCCGGGGCGCAATCCGCAGCAGCTGTTTTCTTTTTACCCTTTCAGCGGCGGCGGCACCAACACCGGCTGGATGGACGCCTACTACAGCGGCGGCAACCTGGCCTCGCCGCTAACCTCGCTGGCCGTGTTCGCGCCCAACATCACCTACAACGGCGGCTACACCAATTTCAACTCCAACCCGTCGGACTACGCCTCGTTTTACAACACTGAGGTACGCCTCTTCTCGGGCGATGACCTCGACATCACCACTGCCGATGCCAGCACCAACTGGAAGGGCTTTGGCTACTACCAGCCGGTGCGCTGCGCTGTTACCAGCCTGCCGTTTGAAACCAACTTCTGCGTGGGCCAGGGCAAGATATTCGCCAACAACGGCGCAGTTGCCGTGAAGCCTTGGACTGACATGGCCAAGCAAGCCATTATGCCATCGTGGCAGTGGGCCAAGTCTGGTAACGGGGCCAGCAACATGCGCGTGGGCTTCGATTTCAGCCGAGCCTGGTACGGCGGCACCAGCGTGCAGCTGGCCGGCGGCCTGCCGCCCGGCGGCAATGCGCTGGTCAAGCTCTTGCAAACCAAGCTGCCCATCACGTCCACCACCAACCTCAGCCTCACCTATAAGTACACGTCCGACGGGTTTCCCCTCACGCGATTGGCCCTGTACTTCAGCGACAACCTGGCGGTGCCCGAGTACGTGACGGTGGCGGCCCCGGCCGATACGACCTGGGCCACCAGCACCTTCTCGCTGGCCGCCTACGCCAGCCGCGAGCTGGCCATTGTCGGCGTGGCGGTGGCCACCCCGCAGCCTATCACGGCCTACCGCTTCAACCTGGGCAAGCTAGCCATGTACAACGGTACGGCCGCCGTGGTCGCCCCGAAAGCCAATTTTGCCGCCACCGCTACTACGGTGCTCACCGGCCAGAGCGTGACGTTCGCCAACTCCTCGACCAACGCCACCAGCTACGTCTGGACTATGCCCGGCGCTACACCGGCCACCAGCACCGCCGTGCACCCCACCGTAACCTACGCCACGCCCGGCACCTACACCGTGACGCTGCAAGCCGTGGGCGCGAATGGCCAGGACCAGCTCGTTCGCACAGCCTACATCACCGTCAATGCCGCCCCGCCCGCTGGCGCGAATACCTCGCTCAGCTTCGACGGCTCCAGCAAGTACGTCGACTGCGGCGTTATCAACCTGAACGGCAACGCTGTGACGTTTGAATGCTGGATAAAGCCCAATTCGTTCAAAACGGTATCGCCTTACATTTCCAGCATCATGGGCATGGAGGATGGTGGCTCCAACACGGCTGAAATCCGCTTGGGCGATGGCGGTATCACCGCCAGCCAAGTGCAGTTTGTGTTGCAACTGGGCAGCACTACCGCCAAGCTGGCTTCGACATCCCAGCTCACGGCCGGCGTCTGGACGCACATTGCGGCTACCTACGACGGAACGACTATGCGCCTCTATATCAACGGGGCGCTCAATAGCAGCCAGGCTGCTACCGGCACCATCGTGGGCAACGCGGCCTTCACGCTGGGCCGCAACTACGCCGCTTCACGCTCCTTGGATGGCCGCCTCGATGAGGTGCGCGTTTGGACCCGCGCCCGCACCGCCGCCGAAATCGCGGCCAGCGCGTGCAGCGCCGGCAGCACCACCAACCTCGAAGCCTACTGGCGCTGCAACGAGTCGCCGGCCCTGGCTACCACCGACGTAACCGGCCACGGCCACACCGGTAACTTCGTGAGCATGACCACCAGCGACTGGTCGACCGACGTGCCCACCACTTGCGGCATACTTGCCACCACTAGCGCCCAGGCTGCCATTGCCGATGCCTTGCTGGTGCGCCCCCTCGAAAACCCGGTGTCTGGCACCCGCGCCACCGTCGAAATTTCGGGCGCGGCCGGCCAGCCTGTTTCGCTCCGCCTCTACAATACGGTAGGTGCGCTGCTGCTGGTGCAGGAATTGAAATCGGCTGCCGATGGCACGCAGGTGACCTTGCCGCTGCCTTCTGCCGAGGGCATGTACCTGCTGCAAGTGCGCGCCGGCGAACGTACCGCTACCACGCGACTGGTAAAATAATGTTCTGTAAGCGCGGGCGCCTGGCCCGCGTGTCAGCGAGCATTGCGGAGGCATAAGAAAGGGATTCCTGCTAGCAGGAATCCCTTTCTTATTTATAAATGACTGGCAAGCCAACTACATCTTTGTTTTCATCTTGCTGTGGTCGTGGGCTTTAGACGATGAGCTTTTTTGCTTGCCGCCTTTGCTGCCATCAGGCGCGCCCGTGGTGAATACTTCACCCGGCGATACGGCACCGCGCGGGTTGCTAGGAGCTGGCGCAGTGCCACTGGGTACGGCGCTAGGCGCAGCCGAGCCTGTGCCACGTGGCGCTTGGGCAGGTACGGGAGCAGTTTGGGCCGAGGCGGCGCTAGTGGCGCACACAGCGGCTGCCAAGAGGAAATGAGAGAATTTCATGAAAAAGGAAAAAAGAGATGGATGCCTGTTTTACCTCAAAATCAATTCTAAGGTTGTAGAATGGCTCGAAGTGCGCTACTAGGCGGCGGCGGCAGTAACTTGGCCGCGCCTCGGCTGTTTGGGTAGTAGGCTCTCGGCCCACAACCCCCTCGGGCGCTATCCGTTTGCTTGTAGACTTTAGCTTCTTTTGCCCATGAACCCCTTAGTTGACATTCGCCGCTTCGACCAGAGCCTGTGGCTCGATTTCATTAGCCGGCAGGTATTACAAAATGGCGAGCTCAAACGCCGCATCGACGAAGACGCCCTGCGCGGCGTGACCTCGAACCCCGCCATTTTTGAGAAAGCCATCGGTGGCTCGGCCGATTATGACCAGACGATAACCGAGCAGGCCCGCCAGGGCAAGTCGGCCGAAGAAATCTACATCGGCTTGGCCGTGGCCGACGTGCAGGCCGCCTGCGACCTGTTTCGCGGCCTCTACGACAGCCACGACAATAGCTCGGATGGCTACGTGAGCCTCGAAGTATCGCCCAAGCTGGCCCACGATACCGAAGGCACCATCGCCGAAGCGCGCCAGCTCTGGAAAGACGTGGCCCGGCCCAACGTGATGATTAAAATACCCGCCACACTGGAAGGCCTGCCCGCTATCCGCACGGCCATCTCGGAAGGCATCAACGTAAACGTGACCCTCATCTTCGGCCTCGACCGCTACAAGGCCGTGACCGAAGCATTTATTTCGGGCCTCGAAGACCGCGCCAAAGCCGGCCATTCGCTGGAGCGCATCGACTCGGTAGCCAGCTTCTTCCTGAGCCGCATCGACGTGCTCATCGACCCCAAGCTGGAGAAAATTTCGGCCGAAGGCGGCGAGAAAGGCCAACTGGCCGAGTCGCTGGTGGGCGAGGTAGCCATTGCCAGCGCCAAGCAGGCGTACCAGATGTACAAGGAGATTTTTGCCGGCCCGCGCTGGCAGGCCCTGGCCGACAAAGGTGCCAACACCCAGCGCCTGCTGTGGGCCAGCACTGGCAACAAAAACCCGAAATACGACGACCTGAAATACGTAGAAGGTCTCATCGGCCCGAAAACGGTAGACACGGTGCCCACCGAAACGATGGACATCTTCAAGGAGCGCGGCAAGCCCGCCGACACGCTGGAAACCGGCCTAGAGCTGGCCCAGGCTGTGTTGCGCGACTTGCCTAAAGTGGGCATTGACCTCAATGCTATGACCCAGCAGCTCGAAGACGAAGGCGTGCAAAAATTCATCGACCCCTTCGGCAAATTGATTGACTCAGTGGAGAAAAAGCGCAAAGCTGCCGCTGAGAAAGTAAGCTAGTAGATAGCTGAAAAAGCAAAAACGGAGCGTCCGTCATGCTG
>CAXUKA010000039.1:0-28103 GCA_964251335.1 uncultured Hymenobacter sp. | reverse complement strand
GCTGAACGCAGTGAAGCATCTCTACCGCAATATCGAACGGTGCGGAAGAAGCGACCGCGACCAAGATGCTTCACTGCGTTCAGCATGACGGATGTTTTAAGACCTTATAATTCAGGCATAAGTCTAGTAACCATAAGCCAGCCACTCGCTCAGCCATGCCTCGCACCGACACCTACGCCCAAGCCCAGCCCGCCAGCCGCGCCGAGTGGCGGCAGTGGCTGGCCGAGCACCACGCCAGCGCGCCCGGCGTGTGGCTGGTCTATTTCAAAAAAGCCAGCGGCCAGCCCAGCGTGACCTACGCTGAGGCGGTAGAAGAAGCTCTCTGCTTCGGCTGGATAGACTCGCACCCGCGCAAGCTTGACGCCGAGCGAACGCAGCTACTCTTCACGCCCCGCCGGCCCAAAAGCGGCTGGAGCAAAGTAAATAAAGAGCGTCTGGCGCGCCTCGAACCGGCCGGCCAGCTCATGCCCGCCGGCCTGGCCGCCATTGCCCGCGCCAAGCAAAACGGCGCCTGGGAAAGCCTCGATGCTGCCGAAGCTGGCACCGTGCCCGACGACTTAGCTGCGGCTCTGGCTACCGATGCCACGGCGGCCCGGCACTTCGCCGCCTTCTCACCTTCAGCCCGCAAGTCCATTTTAATGTGGGTGATGAGCGCCAAGCAGCCCGAAACCCGCGCCCGCCGCGTAGCCGAAACTGTGCGCATGGCGGTGCTGAACAAGCGCGCCAATTTTGACCGTGTAGCGCCGGAAAGCAGCTATTGACCCAGCTTCGACTCCGACTGTGCAATTAGAGGTTATTAAAAAATAAGCTGGCTTTATATAGCACTTTTTGGCGCGAACTGCGTTACAAGAACACAACACGCGGATACTGGCCGGCTTACCTACCTTTGAAGGTGAAGCGCAGCGGGCCTACCCTGACGTTAGATTAGGCTTGTGCAAGGTGCAGGAGTCCGCTGGGTTTGCCGAAGGGTAAGTACGGCACCGCCCCTGCGGTTGACCGTGCCGGGGATTATCAGTTGGTTATCTCCTGCCTATGTCATTGCCCAAGTTCGCCCCCCCGCGCTCGTTTCATGCCGAGCTCAAGCGCCGCGCCGCCCAGTATTTCCAAACCGAAGCCAAAGCCCAAACTGGCAATAGCAGCCTGCTAGCCAAGGCCGTACTATTGGTAGGCGGCTTGGTGGCGCTGTACATACACCTCGTGTTTTTTACGCCCGCGCTGGGTTGGGCCTTGCTCGAATGCGTGGCGCTGGGCACGGCCGTAGCGCTGGTGGGCTTCAATGTGATGCACGACGGAGCGCACGGAAGCTTTAGCCGCTTTCCCCGCCTCAACCGGGCGGCGGCTTTTACGCTCGATGTGCTGGGCGGCAGCAGCTACATGTGGGATGCCAAGCACAATACCGTGCACCACATGTACACCAACATCGACGGCGTCGACGACGACCTCGACATCCAGCCTTGGATGCGCGTGACCCCCGACCAAAAGCGCTACGGCGCGCACCGCTTTCAGCACCTCTATTTCTGGATGCTGTACGGCATGCTCTACATCACCTGGATTCTCTTCACCGACTACCAGAAGTACTTCACCCGCCGCATCGGCTCGGTGCCCCTCAAGCCCATGAGTGGCTTTGACCAGTTCACGTTTTGGGGCTTTAAGGCGCTGAACCTGGTGCTTTACATCGCACTGCCTATTTACATGGTGGGCTTTTGGGGCTGGCTGGTAGGCTTCCTGCTCACGGGCTGGGTAGCGGGCTTCGTGCTGAGCATCGTGTTCCAGCTGGCGCACACCGTAGAGCAAGCGTCCTTCCCCGTGCCCCACGCCGTCACGAACAAGCTGGAAGACGAATGGGCCATTCACCAGCTTCGCACCACGGCCAACTTTGCCACCGACAACCGCCTGATTAGCTGGCTGGTGGGCGGGCTAAATTTCCAGGTCGAGCACCACTTGTTTCCCAAAGTCTCGCACATTCATTATCCCAAGCTGAGCAAGATTATCAAGCAAACCTGCGCCGAGTTTGATGTGCCGTACCAAGAATATCCCAAAATGTGGCAGGCCGTAGTATCGCACGTTGTCTTTCTGCGTCAGATGGGTCGGGCGTAATCTCACCCTCAGCTGAGTCCCAGTTGAGTAGCAACTCCCAGGTACACATAAAAAGAAGGGCCAGCTACCTCGTAGCTGGCCCTTCTTTTTATGTATAGCTCAATATCTAAGTAAATTACGCGCTCATTTTCACGCGCACAGCGGTCGGGCCTTTCATGCCCGGCTCCACCTCAAAGGTCACTTTGTTGCCTTCGGTGATGGAGAGGCCGCCGAGGTTGTTGGCGTGCACAAAAATGCTTTCCTGGCTCACCGCGTCGCGGATGAAGCCGTAGCCTTTCGAGTCGTTGAAGAACGACACGGTGCCGGTACGGAGCACGTCTTCGGGAGCACGGTCTTCTTGCTTGGGTATCGCAATCTGGATGCTTTCGAGGCTGATTTCTTTCTTCTTGCGCGTGGGGTCGGGCGGGGTGGTCGTGAGGTTGCCGTTCTCATCCACGTAAGCCATCATTTCGTCCAGGCCCTGGCCGGCTACGGCGTTGGCTTGGCGCTCTTTGCGCTTTTCGTCTTTGTCATTGCGTTTTTGCAAACGCTTTTTTTCGTTTTCTTTCTTTCCGAATGATGTTTGGGCTCTGGCCATGAAGGGGGGTTGGGGTTCGCAAAAACCTGTATCGAAACAGGCAACTAGTAATAACTGATTCTAACGATTTTAGATTCCATTCGGCGAGGATAACCGAAAAAGAAACCAAGGCTGCCAGCTGCAAGAAAGCTGGTCGGCCTTGGTTGACTGTTGTTTAACAAAAATACGGGCAATTGCGCCACAAACTGCTAAGCAGCTTTTTTCACGCGCACGGCGGTCGGGCCTTTCATACCCGGCTCAGTTTCGAAGGTCACCTTGTCGCCCTCCGTGATGGCGAGGCCGCCGAGGTTGTTGGCGTGCACAAAGATACTCTCTTGGTTGGCAGCATCCTTAATAAAGCCGTAACCTTTAGAGGTGTTGAAGAACGTAACGGTGCCGGTGCGCATGGTATCCTCGGGCTCACGGTCTTCTTGCCGGGCCACGCCGATGCGGATGCTTTCGAGGGCTACTTCTTTTTTCTTGGTCGGGTCGGGCGGAGTAGAGGTAATGTTTCCATTCTCATCTACATACGCAAACATGTCCTCCTCGCCCTGGCCTTTATTGGCCTGGCGAGCGAGGCGGCGCTCTTCTTTCTCGTTTTTCTTTTGCTGACGCTTTTTTTCGGCTTCCTGTTTGCCAAAATTAGTCTGTGCTTTTGCCATAGGGGTGCGGGTCGCGGAAAAGCCGATTGGCTTTCTTTAACAAAGAAAAAAACGAGACGCTAAATTCCCGCTATTTCGTGCCAAGGTACGGAAAAAAGTGTACGCCTGCTAGTGCCGTGCTGGGCTGAGGCAGCGCATGTTACCTTACCTCAGCGCCTCGGCCGGGTCGGGTATTTCGCACGCCGCGCCGGGCGGCAGGTCGCCAAGCAGGTGGGGCCCAATGCGCACCCGCACCAGCCGCAGCGTCGGAAACCCTACTACGGCCGTCATCTTCCTGATTTGCCGGAATTTACCTTCCGTCACCGTAATAGAAATCCAGGTGGTGGGGCCGTGGCGGTCGTCACGCACGGGGCGCGAGCGCGGGGCCAGCGTAGGCGGGTGCGCCAGCCGCCGCGCTTGGCACGGCCCGGTGCGGTAAGGCTGCCCCTGAATGCTGATGTCGACGCCCTGCCGCAGCTGCGCCAGCGCCTCATCGGTGACGAGGCCATCGGCCTGCACATAGTATTCTTTCTCCACGTGGCGGCTGCGGATTATTTCGCTCACCTGCCCATCGGTGGTGAGCAGCAGCAGCCCCTCGCTGTCCTCATCGAGCCGGCCAACGGCCATGGTGCCGGGCGGAAAGTCGTATAGCTCGCCCAGAAAGCGCTTTTTGCGGGCCTCTCTTTCGAAAGCGCTGACAAACTGGCTTAGGTAGCCAAAGGGCTTGTGTAGGAGGAAGTGACGGGCGACAGGCACCGAGGCAGAAGCATTCATGCTGCAAAGAAGGCACGGCCGCCAGCGTAACCTCAGTTGCGGCCGGCCGTTAGGAGGGACTCTGATTTTCTAAACCACTTAGGTTCAATACATCCAGTTTATGTCTGATAAACCCACCATCTTCCCGCCCCAGTCGCAGGACGCGGGCGCTGGTCACCCCGGCCTCGAATACAAAATGACCCCCGAGCCCGAATTTATCCGCGAGGGCTACAAGGGTGCCGACAAGCTCAAGGGTAAAATCGCCCTCATCACGGGCGGCGACTCGGGCATTGGCCGGGCGGTATCGGTGCACTTCGCCCGCGAAGGCGCCGATGTAGCCATCGTGTACATGCCCAGCGAGGCCCAGGATGCCGAGAAAACCCAGCAGCTGGTGCAGGCCGAAGGCCATCGCTGCCTGCTGCTGCCCGGCGACCTCAAAGTGCCCGCCTTCTGCCTTGAAGTAGTAGAGCGCACCGTAGCCGAATACGGCCAGCTCGACATAGTAGTAAACAATGCCGCCGAGCAAAACTGGCACGACTCGCTCGAAGAAATTACTGACGGTGAGCTAGATAGTATTTTTCAGCTCAACATCATCGCGCAGTTTCGCATTGTGCGCGCCGCCCTCAAGCACCTCAAAGAAGGCGCGGCCATCATCAATACCACATCGGTGAATGCGTACATGGGCAACGAGCAGCTCATCGACTACACCTCGACCAAGGGCGCTATCGAAGCCTTCACGCGGGCCTTATCGTTGCAGCTCATTAAGAAAGGCATTCGGGTAAACTCGGTAGCGCCCGGCCCCATCTGGACGCCCTTTGTCACGGCGGCCGGCCTGCTCAAGCTGCCCTTTTTCGGCAAGCAAGTGCCCATGGGCCGCGCTGGCCAACCCTCGGAGGTGGCCCCGGCCTATGTATTCTTGGCTTCGGAAGATGCCTCGTATTTCTCGGGCCAGACGCTGCATCCCAACGGCGGCTCGGTGGTAAATGCCTAGGTTCTAGTGTGCCAAGCGTTAGTTACCAGCTAATTAATTAAAAGCTGGCAACTTCATTTTAGACGGCTCCGTACTAGCACCTACCTGTGGCAAACTGCCGCGCTTTACTTGACACTATTCTTCACAATGAATACCAAACTCCTCTTCCTGGCCGCCGCTGCTGCGTTTGCCACGGCTTCCTGCTCGCAGGAAAAGAAAACCGAAACCACTGAGACTACTGCCGTACCTGGTGGCGAGGTCACCACGACTACCACCACGACGGTCGACACCACGGCCTACCGCACCTCGGCTGATGCACTGGTAAATCAGGTAACGACCGACTTGAAGTCCACTGATGCAGCCGTGAAAACCCGCCTGCAAAACGTGTACTACAACCGTGCCCGCACCCTGCGCAACCTCGAAGCCATGCCCGATACCACGGGCCGTTACGCCGCTATCAAGGCCGTGAACGACAACACGACCACTCAGGTGAAAACCATCTTGGACCCGGCTCAGTACAAGACTTATACCACCAGCCAAGGCACGTACTATAGCGGCCCTTACACGGCCGTAGTGGTAGAAGAAGCCGCTGCCCACAAGCCTAGTCTCGGCGCCCGCGTGGG
Organism: uncultured Hymenobacter sp.; assembly: GCA_964251335.1. Taxonomy (GTDB): domain Bacteria; phylum Bacteroidota; class Bacteroidia; order Cytophagales; family Hymenobacteraceae; genus Hymenobacter. The sequence goes on along the minus strand of CAXUKA010000039.1, from coordinate 22,463 downwards.
CCAGGGCTCAGGCATCAAAAAGCTAGAGCGTGAGGGCGATGGCGACCACAAAGTGAAATACGAGAATGGCGCTAAAATCAAGCGTAGCGACGACGGCTCCATCAAAATCAAGCGTGCCGATGGCACGAAAGTGAAAATCGACGAGCACGGTAACCGCACCGTGAAAAAAGGCTTGTTCTAAGCCGTCGGTAGCTTCCCATTTCGATTATAAAAAAGGCCCTGCATTTATAATGCAGGGCCTTTTTTATGGTCATAATCCGATTGATTCATGCGGAAAGGTAGTTTACTTCGGCTGCCAGCTTAGGCTAAAGCCTTGAAACGGGCCGTAGCTGAAGGGGCTGAGTTGGGGCGCACGGTACCACGGTTTGGGGTGGCCAGGAGCTTGCCAGCCCGTAGCGCCGCCAGCTGGCAAGGTTGGCTCGGCTACGCGGGTGCGGCCGTTGCGCACCGCTATTTTGGCGAAGCCGTAGCCGATGGCAATGCCCAGGGGATAGTCGCTAGCCCAGTGCACGCCATTGTTGAGCATGGAGAAGCCAAGCAGGCCCATGAGGCCATAGCCTACCGGGCGAATAAAGTGGTACTCGGGGTAGTTTTCGGCAATAACCGTGACCGTCGCCATGGCCGTGGCCAGGTGGCCGGTCGGGAAGGCATCGTAGTTCGATACGTTGTTCTGATACGTAGTGTAGGTCGGCAGGAAAAACCAACGGCCCCGGTCCTCAGTCGAGCGAAAGGGGCTTTGGCGGCCGGTGGTGCGCTTGAGGGCCTGCACTACCACGCCGGTGGTGAGGATGGCCTCGCCTAGCTGCGTGGCAGTTTGCGCCGCCCGGTTATCCTTCTTAATCACCCCGTAGGCCAAAAAGCTGGTGGCGATAGTAAGATGCGTCCAGCCATCGCCCAGGAAATAAAACGCGCTGTTGAGGTTGGCAGGCACCTGCATTTCCAGTGGCACCTTGGTGCTTCCTAAGTGTACTGGTATGTAAAACAGGTCTTTCTTGGCGTCGGCATTGCTCAGGCCGATGTAGCGACCAAAGTTTTCAGCCCCGTGGTAGATGCCTTCATCGGCTGCGTACAGCCCTGCCGAGCCCAGCGCGATAGCCACAAAAGCCGGGATATTATCGCGCTTGAAATACGTGCCCGGAAACTGCACAATGTCGCGCGGAATGTGCAGCAGCCAGCGCAGCTGGCCCGGCCGCTCGTAGTGCCACGTCACGCCGGGGGCTACGGTGTAGTCGGTGCGCCAAGGGCGGTGGCCGGGCTTCGTTTTGATTTTGACCTTGCCCGAGTCGGCGACGATGGCCGAGGTGGCGGGCTGGTGGGCTATGGTATCGGCGGGGGCCACGTGGCCCGAGTCGGCGGCGCAGTATATTGGGTTGCCAGCTTGGGCGGGCGTAGCGCTGGCTGTTAGGAGCAGCGCCCAATAAGCTCCCAATAGCCACTGGCCCGAGAGTATAGATTTTATCAACACAACTAAAATAACTAACTACTTACCTCTAGCACTGCTTCACTCTGTGCCGAAGCGCTGACGAATTGGGCTCTATAATATTTTAGCAAAGATAACCTGGACGTAATGGTTAGTTAATTTTTATAACATGAAGCTTAGGTGTACATTGCCTAAAATCAGGTATTTACCAATCAGTGTTGGCTCCTGATAAAGGCCGATGCTTCTTGATGCCTGCGTAAATTTTTTGCTTCAAAGCCCCTTGCCCAATCTCTTCCAAGCTCAGTTTGATGCCCTGCGTGCGCAAGCCCCCGCCCTGCGCCGCGAGGATGCCGACGCCCGCCGCCAGCGCCTGCAGCGGCTGGCCGACTGGCTCATCGCGCACCGACCCGACGTGCAGCAGGCCCTGCATCAAGACTTTCGCAAGCCCCCGCCCGAAACCGACCTCACCGAAATCTGGCCCCTGCTCACCGAGCTAAAGCACACCAGCCGCCACCTCAAAAAATGGCTAACGCCGCAGTCAGTGAGTACGCCGCTGGCGTTGGCCGGTACCAAAAGCTGGGTGCAGGCCGAGCCTAAAGGTGTGGTGCTGATAATCGCGCCCTGGAACTACCCCTTTTACCTGGCTATCGACCCGCTGGTATCGGCCATCGCGGCGGGCAATGCCCTGGTTATCAAGCCCGCAGAGCAAACGCCCGCCACCTCGGCGCTGCTGCGTCGGCTTTGCGAAGAGCTGTTTCGCCCCGATGAAGTGCTGGTGCTGGAAGGCGGCAAAGACGTGGCCACCGAGCTGCTGCGCCTGCCCTGGAACCACATTTTTTTCACCGGCTCGCCGCAGATTGGCAAGCTCGTGATGCACGCCGCCGCCGAGCACCTTAGTAGCGTGACGCTGGAGCTGGGCGGCAAAAGCCCCGCCATCGTGGATGCCACCGCCAACCTGCGCGACGCGGCCGAAAAAATCGCCTGGGGCAAGTTTATCAACGCCGGCCAGACCTGTGTGGCCCCCGACTACGTGCTGGTGCAAGCTAGCGCCCAGGCTGGCCTGGTAGCCGAACTGCAAGTGGCCATCCAGAAATATTATAACCCTGAAGACGAAGGTATTCGGCAGTCGGAGTCCTTCGCCCGCATTGTGAATGAGCATCATTTTGCTCGCCTCGCCGGGATGCTCGAAGATGCCCAAACCCGCGGGGCCACCGTGCTCGGCGGCGAAATCGACGAGCACCAGTGCTACCTAGGGCCAACCATTCTCACTGACGTGCCACCCAGCGCGACCGTGCTGCATGAGGAGATTTTTGGCCCCTTGCTGCCAATTATTTCTTTTGAAACGCTGCCTGAAGCGGCCGACTACGTGAATGCTCGCCTGCCACCGCTGGCGCAGTACGTATTCACGACCAGCGACAAAAACCAGCGCTACCTGCTGGATAACATCGCGGCGGGCGGCGCGGCCGTCAACGAAACCATCATCCAACTGGCGCACCCCGAGCTGCCCTTCGGCGGCACTGGCAACTCGGGCCTGGGCAAGGCGCACGGCTACGCGGGCTTTCTGGCCTTTAGCAACGAGAAGGCAGTGCTGCGGCAGCGCATTGGCCGCACCGGCATCAAGGTGATGTACCCGCCGTACACATCGCGGGTTAAGCAACTGATAGGCTGGCTGCTACGGTATTTGTAGAGGCCGGTAAAGGTAGAAGGTTACTTTGTTGAGCGGAGGGTATCAACCGGTATGAAAGCCCGCTACTACCTGCTTGTCTGCCTGGCGCTGGCTGCCTGCGACGACGCGACCCAACTAGAAACGGCCGGCCCAGTTGTGGTCAATTTTATCCAGCCTTTTCCAGCTACTGCACCCAACCTGCCCGGTTTTCTGCCTCATGATTGGGGGCGGTACATCGCGCTCAACGATACCGGTAAAATATTCATACTGGGAGAAAAAACACTGATAAAAAGATACTTCGGGGCGACGGATGTTGATGGTAAGCAGCTGGATATATTGCATATATCACGCCAGACAAGTAGCGGCCTTAGCCCCGAGGGAATACACTACAGCGTGCGGCCATTGGCCGCTGATTCATTTCGGCTGCGGATAGAGGTGCTAGACACGTTGCTCAATTTTGCTGGCCCGCAGGCACCCATATTGCGCTACTATCAAGGCTATTATTACACGAGTACGCCCTCTCGCCAAGACTCGACCAAGTGGACGGTGCGGCGGCTGGCCGTTGCCAATGGGCACATTACGCAGCAACTATTCAACCCCGACAGCCTGCGCATGCAGGCGCTTGAGCCTGCCATGGTGCAGCGGCAGCGTACTAGGGGGCAACTGGTATTTACGCTCTCGCCACAGGCACGGCGGGCTGTTGGGCAGGTGAGTAGCTACGCCGGTCTATGGCTGGACTTGCCTGCCTCTGGCCCAGTAGCGGTTCAGGCAGAATAAACCACACCTGCTACTGCCGCTGCTGCATCTCGGCCTGAAGCTGGGGCCGCTTAGTTTGCAGCTCTTTGTACTTGACGGGGCCGAGTAAGGTGCGTAGCTCACCTTCCGACTGCTTGTTGATGCGCTGGAGCTGCGCATTGAGCTGCGGCGACTGGGCGGGGTATTGCTTGCGGGCGGCGTTGACCTGCTCCACGGTCGAGTTGAGCACCTGGCGAACCTGGCCGGTTTGGTCGGGGCGCAGGTGCAGCACGGTGGTCATGGCATCGGCGAGGTCGCGGGCGGCTTTGGGGGGCGTGGGCGAGTCGGGTGTGCGCACAGTTTCGACCACTACGGCTGGTGGGGCAGGCGCATCGCGGTGGCGATGAAAGATGGAGCAGCTGCTAGCGGCGAGCAGGAGCAAGGTGCCAGCAAGCAGGCGGAAAGAGTAGGGTGCAGGCATAGGAGTGCGCGTGAAAATCCTTCCTACGCATTTGGGAAGAGCATAGATATTAGATGCCAGACGTTAGAATTGTCAGAGTAAAAAACGCTGAGGTCTAACGTCTAGCATCTAAGTTCTTACCCTACGCCGCCACCGTGCGCGTCAGCACCCGTTCTTCCTTCAAGTCGTTTTCAATCTGCGTGAGCACTTCGCCCAGCAGCACTTCGGCCGACTGCACCAGGGTTCCCAACGGCTCAAGTTGAAATTCGTCATCCCATTTATTGAGCTTTTCGATGGGCGGCAGCACCTGCCAGGCATTGAGGTGCTGGAGGCTGGGTTTGAGGGTGTGAGCCGTGCCTTTGAGCATGCTTAGATTGGCCTCGTGCAGGCCCTGGTGCAGCTCTTGCAGCGCTTCCTGGCAGCTTTCGACGAAGGTGCGCAGCATGAACACCACAAACTCGGGGTCGCCCTGCCCGGCCTTTAGCAGGTCGTCGATGCTGTAGAGGCTTGAGGTGCTGGCGGCTGGGGCTACCGGCGCGGCCAGTGCTAGGTAGGGTAGGCCAGTAGCGCCATCGGGCAATAGCCAGTCGCTTAGTACTTGCAGCAGTTGCGCTTCCTGGAAGGGCTTGGCGAGGTAGCCGTTCATGCCCGCGGCCAGGCATTTTTCGCGCTCGCCGTTGATGGCATTGGCGGTGAGGGCGATGACGGGCGCGGTGATGCCTAGCTGCTGGCGCAGCACCGAAGTGGCGGCGTAGCCGTTCATCACGGGCATCTGCACGTCCATCAGGATGAGGTCGAAATTCTGGTGGCGCAGTAGCTCCACGGCGCGGCCGCCGTGCTCGGCTTCGGTTACCTGTACGCCTGCTTGCGAGAGGAAAGACTTGGCAATCTGGCGGTTGAATAAATTATCCTCCACCAGCATCACTTGCTTGCCGCGCAGGTGCTGGCGCAGCTCGGCGGCCTCGGCGGTGGGGTGCTCGGGCTGGGGCAGGTCGTGGGCCGTGCCGATGGGCAGGCGCAAGATGAAGGAGGTCGTGGTGCCCTGATTTTTCTGGCTGGCTATCTGCACCTCGCTGTCCATCAGGTGCACCAGGTTGCGGCAGATGCTCAGACCTAGGCCCGTACCGCCAAACTTGCGCGACACCGACGAGTCGGCTTGGCTGAATTCCTGGAAAATTGTCTCCAGATATTCTGGCTCGATGCCGATGCCCGTATCCGTCACTTTAAACTCGACCGATACCGCCCCGCCCGGCCCGCTAAAGTCGGCGCCTAGCAATGTGCAAGAAATCGTGACACGGCCTTTATCGGTGAATTTCAAAGCATTGCCGGCCAGATTGAGCAGCACTTGCCGAATGCGGTACGGGTCGCCAAGCAGCACATGGGGCACCTGCTTGCCCAGCTCCATCACCAGGCTCAGGCCTTTTTCGGCGGCCTTGAAGTGCAGCGTTTGCTCGATTTGGGCCAGCAGGTCGGCGGGTGCAAAACCGATGGTTTCGAGCGTGAGCTTGCCCATTTCGAGCTTCGACAAGTCGAGTACGTCGTTGATGATTACCAGCAAGTTATCGGCCGAAGTGGCGATGGCCTGCTGGTAATTCTCCTGGTCGGAGCTGAGCGCGGTTTTGGCCAGCAGTTGGCTCATGCCCAGAATGGCGTTCATCGGGGTCCGAATTTCGTGGCTCATATTGGCCAGGAACGTTTCCTTGACGCGGCTCGATTCTTCGGCCACCAGCATGGCTTCTTTTAGTGCCTGCTCGGCGTGCACCTGCTCCGTAATGTCGTGCCCGTAGGCCACAATGAGGTACAGCGAGCCATCGGGATGAAACACCGGCTGCAAAAACCGTAGCAGATGGCGCGTGCCATCGGGGCGCGGAAAGCTCTCTTCGAAGCGCACCAGCTTGCGCTCGCGCACCGCCTGCTCGAAGCGGGCGTGGCGAGTTTCGGCCATGCTGCGGGGCCGCCCCATGTGCTCGAAATACTCAAAATTGTCGCGGCCAATCACCCACTCGCGCACCTCAGGGTTGCTGATGCCGCGCTCATTCACAAATACATACCGGTAGTTGGCATCAAAAATGCCGATGTCGCAGCTCAGCTGATTAAGAATGAACTCGTAGAAGGCGCGCTGCTCCACGAGCTTTTTCTCGGCGTGGTAGCGCTCGGTCACGTTCACGCCTATACCTACCAGCATACGCAGTGCCCCATCGGGGCCGTACACGGGCCGCAGCATGCGCTGCATGCGTTGGGAAGAGGCGCGGGTAGTTTCTTCCCACTGCACCTCAGTGCGCTGGCTCAAGGCCAGCTCAAAGCGGCGGGTGCGCTCGGCGGCCAGCTCGACCGGTAGCTGGCGGTGGGCACAAAACTCGAAGTCATTTTTGCCTACTATCCACTCGCGCACGCCGGGGTCTTTGATGCCCATCGCATTCACGAAGCGGTAGCGGTGCTCTCCGTCGAAGGCCGCCACATCGATGGGCAGCTCATCCAGAATGGTCTCGTAAAACTCGCGCTGCTCGGCTAGGCGCTGCTCGGCGCAATGTACAGATGTGCAATCAGTTAAATAGAGCGTGGCGCAGGTTTCGCCCGGCCCCGGCACGCTTTGCAGCAAGTACCAGCGGTCGGCGAGGGCTATTTCCTGTTGCTGAGTTTCGCCTGTGCGCAGGGCCTTGCGCACCAGCGGCAGCAGGTAGCCGTGGGCCTGGGCTTCGTGCTCTAATGCCGGCCCCAGGGCTTGGGCTGCCGCATTGGCGTAGCGAATGCAGCCGGTGGCCGAAAGCAGCAGCACCGGATTGGGGTTTTGCTCAAGCAAGCGGGCCAACAGCGGCGCTTGCGGCGGGGTTGCCGTGGGGCAGGTTGGGTTGGTATTGGCGGTGTCCGCGTCGTGGCCAAATAGGTCATAGCGTAGCACTTGGTCGCTGGTGCCCGGCAGGCCCGAGCCACCGGGTAATGTTTCGAGCAGCGCCATATAGCGCTTGTTCTGGAAAGCAGCCTGGGACTGGGCGGCGGCCAACGAGCGCTGAAGGTCGGCGATTTGTAGCTCGGCCCGCGCCCGCCACAAGCGCTCGCTCTCGAGCTGGATAGGCAAAGCGGTGGCTAGATTGGATATCCCGGAGGCTAGCGACATAATAGAAGGACAGGTATAGGCTATGAATAGCAAATATAAGCCCTGATACGTAGTTAACGTATTAACAGGCTTGATTTTATATATGAATTAAGTTGCATTATTCGTATAAAGTTTTACATAAAATAAGCTGCTCACTAGTCCTTTTTTCAAGCAGTCAATAGCTTATTGCCTGACCGTGAAGCAGCAGCAAGGAGTATTGCCGCCTAGCTTGCTCAATGAGGAGCGAAAAGCGCGGCCGTAGGCGAGCCAAGCAATTAGTATGGCGTAGTGAGGTCGGAGGGGTTCAAAGTAGGCCGTCTGCTACATCGTAGCCTAGGCTTCAGAAGAGCGCGCCGCACCGCAAGGCCAGATGGTCTCTGGCACCGCTACGCAACGCGCTTGAGTCGCCGCTTTAGCCTGAAAGATAAGGCGGCCAAGCGATGGCTTTAGCTTGACAGACTGCTCTTTAGTCCCTGCGCCGTGTGGTGCGCCAGCGCCATAATGGTGAGCATAGGATTGACCCCGCTGCATGCCGGAAACGCCGAGCCATCGGCCACGAACAGGCCGCGAACTTCCACGGTTTCGCCGGTGGGGCGCAGGGGATGGGTGGCGGCCTGGCCACCGAGGCGGCAGGTGCTCATCTGGTGGGCGCTGTAGAGGCCAAACTGATTGGGACGCCAGCTCAGATGCGGCAGGCGGGCCAGCACCTCGGGGTTGTGCAATTGGCCGGCGGTAGCGTGCAGCGTGGGCAGCGAGCCGTGGGGCAGGTACACGGTGTGCGCCCCGGCCGCCACATGGATTTCGGCCGCCGCCCGCACGCCCTCCAACATATTGGCTCGGTCGAAGGCCGACAAAGTGTAGTCAATCAGCGGCACGCCGTGCGGGTCGATGCGCACGCGGCCCCCGTCGCGGTCGCGGGTGAGCACGATAAATGAGCCCAGGTGGTCGGCATCGCGCAGCAGCTCACGGTGCTGCTGGCCGCCTAGCCAGGGCAATACCATTGCCAGCAAGCCAGGATGAGTGGGCGGCGTTTCTAGCTTCACGCCGTAGTTGGTGCCGTGCAGCCGGGTGTAGGTGTCGTTGACGATGCTCATGCTCGGGCCGTGCCACGAGCGCATGGCCTGCGGATAGTGCGCCGCCACTATCGCCGTGGGGTGCAGGTGCAAATGCTGCCCTAGGTGCGGGTGGCGCAAGCCACTGCGCAGCAGCAGCGCGGGCGTTTGCACGGCCCCGCCCGCCACCACCACGCATTTTGCCCGCACCGTGATGCGCAGCTGGCGGCCATCGGCGGTGGTGTGCGTGGCCTCAGCCCCCGTGGCTTGGCCAGCAGCCGTGGTCACGCGCTCTACCTTGGTGGTGGGCAAGATGCGTGCTCCGTGCTCAAACGCGGTGAGCAGATAGGTATTCAGCGTACCCTGCTTAATGCCGTGCACATCGCCCATAGAGGAGTAGCCCAGGCCCTGAAAATGAGCCGACGAATCGGTGAGATTTTTCTCATTACGGGCAATGAGCTTCGTAGCTTGCCCTAGCTGAGCCGAACCATCGCGCAGAGCTTGGTTCTGGCCGTTGTGGCAGGGGTAATCGGTGTTCACACTCAGCGCTTTCGATACAGCATCAAGGCTGGCTTGAAAGTCAAGCGATGTGAACTGCGGCGCGGCGTGCTCCCGCGCCCATTCCTCCAGAATGTAGTCGGGCGTGCGGAAGGCCCCGGCCCAGTTGACAGTGGTGCCGCCGCCCAGACACGAGCCCGCCAGCAGCCCAATGCCGCCATCCTGGGTGCTGAGGGTGCCGCGCGCATCGTAGAGCTGGCCCAGCATATCGGCCTCGCGCTGCGTAAAGTCGCGGCCGTGGAAGTAAGGGCCTTTTTCGAGCAACAGCACGTCGTGGCCGGCTTGCGCCAGCTCGCCCGCCACTACCCCGCCGCCCGCTCCCGAGCCGATTACCAGCACCTCGCAGTCGTAGGTGGTATCGGCCACTGGGGTCAGCGGCCGGATGGGCCGGGGCGCCGCCACGGGCGGACCGCTATCCGGCGGCAGCGCGGGGCCGGGGTAGCCCAGCACTGCCCAGGCCGGGTTTAGGCTGCCATCGGCCGGGCTGCTGCCATAGTAGAAGAACATGCACAGCTTGCGCAGCGTCTGGAAAGCCTTGCGTAGCGGCGGTAGCCGCGAATTGGCCCAACTCAGCAGTAGAGCCTCGCGCTGGGCTGGCGTGAGCTGGGCAAAAGACCGCAACGGCCCCATCCACGTCAACCCCAGCAAGGGCTTCTCAAGCAGGTCGAGCAATTGCTCAAACTCGGCCTGCGCGCCCAGTGGCTGCGCCTGCACCGCTTTGATAGCTTGTTCAAAATCAATACTACCCGAGCCAGCAGGTGGCCCATCAGCCTCCGGGCTGGCCGGAATAAAGGTATCGGCAATGGCGCTGAGCACTGCCCGACGAGCAGGCGTAAGCGTGAACATAATTCGGGCTTTTTAAGAAGCCCAAAAGATACGGCGCTTTCGCCAAAATAGTAGGCGTGCCGAGTAGTTTCTTGTAGCTTGGACTCTGCGAGTCCGAGCTGCTTTACTTACGTAGCCGTGGCGGCTAGCCCGCCGGGGTGCAGCCACTCGCCGAGGCGGTTTTTCACCTCGGCGGGCGTCAGGTTGCGGTGGATTTCGCCCTGGCGCACCAAACTCACCTGGCCGGTTTCTTCGCTTACTACCAGCACGATGGCATCAGTAGCCTCGGTGAGGCCAAGGGCGGCGCGGTGGCGCAAACCCAGCGCGGCGGGCACCTCAGGGTTCTGGCTCACGGGCAGGATGCAACGCGCCGCCTGTAGCCGCCCTTGGCTAATGATGACGGCTCCATCATGCAAAGGGCTGGTTTTCTGAAAAATAGACAAAAGCAGGCGCTTGCTGACGGTGGCATCGAGCAGGTCGCCCGACTCGGCGTAGGCGCTCAGGTCGGAGGCGCGGGAAAAGCATATGAGCGCGCCCGTTTCCTGGGTGGCCAGGGTTTTGGCGGCTTCCACGAAGGGGGCCAGCGGCAGTTCGGTGCCAATATTGTTTTCGCGCCGCCACCAGCCCAGCGGGCCGCCACCTTCGAGGGCCACTTTGCCCACATTCACCAGAAAGCGCCGGATTTCCTGCTGAAATAGGATAATGCTCGCTAGCACCCCCACGCTCATAAACTCGCCCAGAATATCGGACAACAGCCCTAGGCCCAGCACATTCACTAGCAAGTATACCAGGTAGAGGCTCAGCCCGCCCAGCGCCACATTGAGCGCCACCGAGCCGCGCAGCAGCTTATATAGCTGGTAGAGCAGCACCGTCACGAGCAGCACCTGGGCTACATCGACAATGCCAACGTGCAGAAAGTAAAAGGGATAGTGAAGATTCATGCTGCGCAACAGGAAAGGAGCCTGCATAACAAAGAAACTGCTGCCCTGCCGAAGCTGCTTGCGCACCGGAAGCAGTGGCCGACTACCGAAAAGGAAACGAAGCGCTCCTGGAAAAAAAGGGCTGCCCGCACAGCAGCTAGCACTCAGCTACTTTCGTAGTCTACTGCTCTTCCTGAACCTACTATGCGCCCTGTCATTTTACTGGCATTAGCCGCCTTTGCAGGCTTATTGGCCGGCTGCCGTAGCCAGCAGCCGATTGAGATTACTGATTATAGCCAAGCCAAGAAACTACTGCCGCAGTATGAGCGCCTGTCTAGCTCGCCCCGCGGGGCGCTGCCTTGGCTAGGGCCACCGCCTGGGATGGCCACGCGCCTGCGCCGCCGTGCAGCCACCGAAGCGGTGCTATGCGGCCACGTAGACTTATTGCTGGAGAATGGCCAAGCGGTTCCCCAAGCCGCCGCCATCATCATGGTAGGTGACAAGCCCACTTACACAGACCAAGCGGGCAACTATGCGGTGACACTAGCAGCCGGCCAGCAGCCAGTGCGGGCGGGTGGCGTGGGCTTCCTGTGGTCGCGGGTAACGTTGCTGCAAGTGGCCGCCAGCGATTCTATTCAACTCAATTTCCGATTGTTGCAGGATTTACGGCCGCTTATAAACTAGCGCGGTCCTCAAGCCAATGTACTACTGCGCAAGGCAGGGCCAGCGCGCCTTTACCACCCTACCATCTCGTGTAGCCGCACCACTTGGCGGGCCTCAGCCACGTCGTGCACGCGCAGCAGGCGCGCCCCGCCCTGCAAAGCCCAGGCGTGTAGGGCGGTGGTGCCGTTGAGAGCCGCGTCGGGCGTGAGGCCCAGAAACTTATGCACCATTGCCTTGCGCGAAACGCCTACTAGAAGGGCGTGGCCCAGGGGTGCCAGCTCGGGCAGGCGGCGCAGCAGCTCGAAGTTTTGAGGGGCGTTTTTGGCGAAGCCAAAGCCGGGGTCGAGCAGCACGTCGGCAGGCGGGCGGCTGCCGTTGGCTTGGCGCAGCTTTTCGAGCTGGTCGCGGAAAAAGCGCAGGATACTCAGCACTAAATCCTCGTCGTAGTGGGTCAGCTCGCGCATGGTTTGGGGGGTGCCGCGCATGTGCATGAGGCAATAGGGCACGCGCAGGCGGGCTACGGTGGCAAACATTTCGGAATCGAGCGTGCCGCCGCCAATGTCGTTTATCAGGTCGGCCCCGGTGGCTACGGCTTCGGCGGCGACGGCGGCGCGGAAGGTATCAATCGAGATGAATGCCTGCGGAAACTCGCGCCGCAGCGTAGCGATAGCGGGCAGTGCCCGGCGGAGTTCTTCGGTGGGAGTAATGTCGTCGGCACCGGGGCGCGAGCTGTAGCCGCCCACATCGAGGGCCGTGGCGCCAGCTACGAGCATGGCTTCGGCGCGGTGCAGTAGGGCGGTTTCGTCGGCCTGGCCGAGGCGCGAGCTGGGGTAGAAGGAGTCGGGCGTGAGGTTGAGAATGCCCATTACCTGCGGCTGGCGCAGGTCGAGCAGGCGGCCGTGGGGGCTCTTTAGGGAATGAGTGGATGAGTGAAGGAGTGAATGGGTGGGCATAGGTGGAAGGATGCGGCGGGCTAAATATCCGGCTTTGGGGGCGAACTTGCGGGGCTTTCTTTATAAACACGACCTGCCCGCCAGATAGTTTTTTACCGCGGACGGCGCGGAAGTAAGCGCGGAGAGCCGCGGAAGCTTATGCAACGCGGGTCTTCACTCATTCACTCAGTCGCTTATTTGCTCCTTGACTACCGCCGCTCATTACGACCTCATTCTGACCCGCTGCCGCGACTTATTCCTGGCCAAAACCCACGACTACGGCACGGCGTGGCGCATTCTGCGCCTGCCTTCGGTCACGGACCAGATTTTTATCAAGGCTAACCGCATCCGCACCATTCAGGAAGTGGGCCAGCAAATGATTGCCGACGATGTTGATGGCGAGTTTGTGGCCATCATCAACTACTGCCTCATCGCCTTGATGCAGTTGCGCCTGCCCGCCAGCGCGCCCCTCGACCTGCCCGCCACTCAGGTAGCCACTGCCTACGACCACGAAAACGGCATCAACCGCGACCTGCTGCTGGCCAAAAACCACGACTACGGCGAGGCCTGGCGGCAAATGCGCGTATCAAGCATTACTGACCTGATATTGATGAAATTGCACCGCGTGAAGCAGCTCGAAGATATTGGCGGGGCGGCGCTGGTGAGCGAAAGCGTAGAGGGCAGCTACCGCGATATGCTGAACTATGCCGTGTTCGCGCTCATTTTGCGGGAGGAAAAGCAAGGAGCTAGTGAGTGAATGAGTGAGTTAGCGAATGAAAATTCGCTGACTACTTAATTGCCCATGCTCTAATTACTTCTGGTCTTCCGTTTGTTAATCACTCATTCACTCATTCGCTCCTTCACCACATGCGCCAATTCACCCGCGTTTGCTGGGCGCTGCTTGGCATCGTCTTTATCTTCTCCGGCCTCATCAAGCTCAACGACCCGGTGGGCACGGCCATCAAGCTGGAGGAATATTTTGAGGTTTTTGCCGTCGATTTGCCGAGTCTGACTGGCTTCTTCGACTTTTTCAAAGGCCAGAGCCGCTTTCTGAGTATTGCGCTCAGCTCGCTCGAAGTCATTTTGGGGGTGGCGCTGTTGCTGCGCTGGTACCTGCGCCGAACGCTGTACATCCTGCTGGCGCTGCTGGTGTTTTTCGGCTTCCTCACTTTCTATTCGGCCTTCTTCAGCAAGGTGACGGACTGCGGCTGCTTTGGCGACTTCATCAAGCTCACGCCCTGGACTTCGTTTGTCAAGGACTTGATTTTGTTGGCGTTGTGGGTAGTGGTATTTACGGGGCAACGCTTTTTGCGACACCGTTTTGTGCAGGGTATGGCGGGGTTGATGACCATGACCATTGCCAGCGCGCTGGCCATTGGCATTGGGGTGCGGGCGCTGGGGCACCTGCCGTATTTCGATTTTCTGCCCTACAAAGTGGGCAACAATATCAGCCAGCTGATGAAGCCCGCCAAGCCGGCCATCTACAAATACACCTTCACCAAAAACGGCGAAACCAAGGAGTTTGACGAGTTTCCGACCGACACGACTTGGGTGTATAAGACCATGACCGTGCTCAACCCCGAGGAGTCGCGCCCCGTCATTACGGACCTGCGCCTGACCGACTCCGAGGGCAACGACGTGACCCCGCAACTGCTGACCGGCAACAAGCTGGTGCTGGTGGTGCAAAACAGCAACAAAACCGACCGCGACCGCTTCGAGCAGCTCAACACGCTGTTTGCCGCCGCCGCCAAGTCGCGCAAGAACATCGGCGTGATGACCATCACGAGCACCAGCGCGGGCAAGTTCGACGCTTTCCGCCACGAGGTGAACCTGGCCACGCCCTTCTACTTTGCCGATGCCACGGTGCTCAAAACCATGATTCGCTCGAACCCCGGCCTCATCGTGCTGCACAATGGCACCGTGGTGGCCAAGTACCATTACCACGATATCCCGGCGTTGTTTGAGATTGAGAAGACGTTGTAATTGACGTGAACCGTCTGTCATTGCGAGCGCAGCGAAGCAACCGCACCCAGACGAGCTTAACAGGTGCGATTGCTTCGCTGCGCTCGCAATGACAGACGATTTAGTTTATGCTTTCCTTCCTCTTGCGCCGCCTCGGCCAGGGCCTGCTTGTGCTGGTGGGCGTGGCCGTAGTGGTGTTCTGCCTTTTCAATGTGCTGCCCGGCGACCCGGCCGCCCTGCTGGCCGGCCAGCGCTCCGATGTGGGCACGCAGGCGGCCATTCGGGCCGACCTGGGGCTCGATGAGCCATTGCCTGCCCGTTTGCTGGGCTACCTCAATGATGCCTCGCCGCTGGGGATGCACCGGCGCGACTCGGCTGGCGTGGCACGCTATGGTGGCGTGGCGCTGGTACCGGTAGGCGGCCAGCGGGCGGTGGTGCTGAAGTGGCCGTATCTGCGCCGCTCATTTCAGAGCAATGAGGATGTCTTGAAGCTGCTGCTTAATTATTTTCCCGGCACGCTGTGGCTGGCGCTGGCGGCTATGCTGCTGGCCGCAGTGGGCGGTGTGGCACTGGGCGTGGCAGCAGCCCTGCGGCCACAGTCGTGGCTCGATAGGGTGTTGGTAACTACCTCGGTGCTTGGTATTTCGGTGCCTTCGTTTGTGGCGGCCATCCTCATTGCGGTCACGTTTGGTTTTTATTGGAGCCACTGGACGGGTCTCAGCCTGACGGGCCAACTCTACGAAACTGACCCCTTCACTGGCGAGCGCCAGTTGGTGCTGCGCAACTTGCTGCTTCCCGCCATCGCGCTAGGGGTGCGGCCGCTGGCCATCATTATGCAGCTCACGCGCTCCAGTATGCTCGATGTGCTGAGCCAGGACTACATTCGCACGGCGCGGGCCAAGGGCCTCAGCGCCGGCCGCACCGTGTGGCGGCACGCCCTGCGCAATGCCCTCAACCCAGTGGTTACGGCCGTATCAGGCTGGCTGGCCTCACTCATGGCAGGGGCGTTTTTTATCGAATATATTTTCAACTGGAAGGGCCTGGGCACCGTGACGCTGCGCGCCGTGGAAAACCTCGATTTCCCGGTGGTGATGGGCGCGACGCTTTTTGTGGCGGCCATCTTCGTGCTCATCAATATCGCCGTGGATATGCTGTACGCCCTGCTCGACCCACGAGTGAAAATTAATTAATCTATGTGTTAGTATGCTAGGGGTTTGTCGTTATAGATTTGGGCAGCTGGTGTAGTAAGCCCGGGTGGGCTGGGTTGCTACTGTCAGCCATTGTTTCACCTTACCCGATTTACTTGTCTATGGAATCTTCGGCCCCCTACAACCCCAATGCTGCCTACGAAAACTCGACTTATAGCAATCAGTCGCCAACTATTAGTGTAGGCGACTGGCTAATTACCATTCTGCTGTCGGCCATTCCGCTGGTAGGCTTTATCATGTTGCTCGTGTGGGCTTTCAGCAGTAGCACCCCACCCAGCAAGGCCAATTACGCAAAAGCCACGCTGATATTCTTTGTTATTTTTATGGTGCTGGGGTTCTTGTTTGCCGGCAGCATTATGGCACTGCTCATGGGAGCCAGCGGCCGCCACTACTAAATATTTTGCATGATATCACCGGCCTCTGCTGCCGCTAAGCTGGCCAGCCCTCATCCCACCGGGAGGGTTGGCCATTTGTATTTGGTTGGCTTGCCTGGCTCGGGCAAAACCACCATCGGCCGCCGCCTGGCTGAGTACTATGGCTGGGAGTTTCACGACCTAGATGCCGACATTGTGGCCCAGGCTGGGCGCACGGTGCCCGAGATTTTTGCGGCCGAAGGCGAAACGGGTTTTCGGCAGCGCGAAGCTGCTGCACTGCGCACCCTGGCCGCCCGGCCCGGCCCGCCGCTGGTGCTGGCCACGGGCGGCGGCACGCCCTGCTTTCACGATAATATGGACGTGCTGCACCAAACCGGCTTCACGCTGTGGCTCGATGTGCCCACGCCTGAGCTGGTGCGGCGACTGCTGCGCAGCCACAACAAGCGCCCCCTGCTGACGACCCTGCCCGCCGACGAAACGCCCGAAACCGCACTTTTTACCCGCCTCCAACGAACCCTGGCCGACCGCGAGCGGTTCTACACCCAAGCCCGGCTGCGCCATACCGGGGTGGCCACCGTAGCCACCGTGGTGGAAGCGCTGACGCAGGCCGGCTTCCGCCCTTAAACGAACTTAAGCCGGGAGCCTTCGTAAATTTGCCCCTTAGCTTCTGGTTTATATAGCTTTCGTATGGAAATGGATGTTGCCCCCGCCAAGCCAGCCAAGCCCACGGCTGCGCCGGTGCGGCCCAAGCATAAAGGCTCGGCCCAGTTATTCAAAAACCCCGTGCTGGAGCGGCTCTCGCACACGCATATCGCGCTGCCGGTCAGCATATTTGTCGCTACTGCGCTGGTGAGCTTGTACTACGGTATCACGCACGGTTTTGTGGCCGGCATATCGGGGCTCGGGCTGTTTTTGGGTGGCCTGTTGCTCTTTAGCTTCGTCGAGTACTTGGTGCATCGCTACGTGTACCACATTCCGGCTACCACGCCGGGCCGGGCCAAGTTTCAATACACTATGCACGGCGTGCACCACGAATACCCCAAAGACGAAACCCGGCTGGCGATGCCCCCCATCCTGACGGTGTTTGTGGCTTCGCTGCTATTTTTCATCTTCCGGTTTGTGTTCGGCACCTGGGCCTTCGGCATCTTGTCGGGCTTCACGTTTGGCTACGCTATGTATCTGTTTGTGCATTATGCCATTCACATGTATGCGCCGCCCAAAAACTTCCTGAAAGTGTGGTGGACGCACCACGCCCAGCACCACTATCGGCAGGACGAGGTGGCTTTTGGCGTGAGCAGCACGCTCTGGGACCATATTATTGGCACCATGCCCACCAAGCAAAATTCGAATGCAGGGTAAGCTTTAGCTTGCCAGTCGAACGCAAAAGGCGCGGCCCCCGAGAGGAGGCCGCGCCTTTTTTTTTATATAAATTCAAGCTGGAGCACCTTGTGCGAGAGCAAGCTAAGGCTTGTCCTACATATTAGTTGCTGCTACCGCCGCCGATTTTGCTTACGAGCCAGAAAATGATGGCTACCACGACGAACACGCCGATGACGCCCACCCAGATGCCGCCTTTAAAAATGTCGCCTGCCAGCTGGCAGCCAGTGAGCGTAGAGGCCATCATAGCCAGTACCAAAAGTAGAGATAGACGCGAAGTAGTCATGGGAGTAGTCAGAAAGGTGGAAAGTGCCGGCCAGCGTGCGTGCCAGCGGTAGGTTGGACTTACTGCCTACGGCGGCAAAAGGTTGGCGCTACCTTCGCCTTTACGGCCGTTGCTGCGTACACCGTGGCAGCTAGTATTCCTCCTTCGTTCCACTCACTATCTTTTATGACTGCCTCTGCCCTCACCCAGGCTTTCACGCAGCACTTCGACGCGGCTCCTACGCTACTAGTACGTGCGCCGGGCCGGCTCAATCTTATCGGCGAGCACACCGACTACAACGATGGTTTGGTGCTGCCGGGAGCCATTTCGCAGGCCGTGAGCTTTGCGCTGCGCCTCAATGGCACCGATAAAATCCGGCTGCGGGCGCTCGATTTCAATAAAGCTTACGAGGTGGCCGTGGCCGACATCAAGCCCTTGGAGCATGGCCACTGGGCCAATTATCAGCTTGGGGTGGTGGCCGGCTTGCTGCGGCGTGGGGCCGAGGTGCCAGGTTTCGACTGCGCTTTTGGGGGCGATATTCCGTCGGGGGCGGGGCTGTCGTCGTCGGCCGCTGTGGAGTGCGGCGTAGCCTGGGGACTGAATGAGCTGCTCGGGCTGGGCATCGATAGCATGGCGCTGGCGCAAATAGCCCAGAAAGCCGAGCACGAGTATGCGGGCGTGATGTGTGGCCTCATGGACCAGTTTGCCAGCGTGTTTGGCCGGGCCGGGCACGTGGTACGCCTCGATTGCCGCTCGCTCGACTACGCCTACTTCCCGCTCGATACCACCCAAAGCCGCCTGGTGCTCTGCAACTCAGGCGTGAAACACTCATTGGCCGACAGCGAGTACAACAAGCGCCGCCAGGAGTGCGCCGAGGGCGTGCGCATTCTGGCTAAAAAGAACCCCAAAATCAAGTCCTTGCGCGATGCGACGCTGCCCGAAATCGAAGCCGCTAAGACCGAGCTAGGCGACGTAATCGAGCGCCGCTGCCGCTACGTGGTGCAGGAAAACGCCCGCGTCGAGGCCGTAACGGCTCACCTCAGTGCCGGCCACCCCCTCGAAGACGTGGGCGAGCTACTCTACGCTAGCCACGCCGGCCTGCGCGACGACTACCAGGTAAGCTGCCCCGAGCTCGATGTGCTAGTCGAGCTGGCTCACCAAGCCCCCGGCGCCTACGGTGCCCGCATGATGGGCGGCGGCTTCGGCGGCTGCACCATCAACCTGGTGGCAACCAGCGAGGTTGATAAGTTTATCGATTTTATGACCAAAGGCTACAAAGAGCGCCTAAATCTGGAGTTGGAAACCTACGTCACGACGCTGGCCGATGGGGTAGGGGAGCTAAAGGCATAGCGTGTCCGTGCCAGTCACCAAAGCTGCCCTGCGGCAAGTAGCCCTGGCTCGCCGCAGGGCGTTGTCGCCCGCCGAGGTAGCCCGCCGCAGCGAACAGTTGCGAGCGGGCTTGTTCCGGTATTTCCCGGTAGCGGAGTGGCGCTGGCTGCACCTGTTTTTGCCGCTGCTAACTAAGAACGAGCCGGATACCTGGCCGATAATCAGGCAGCTGTGGGCCGCTCAGCCAGCGCCGCGTTTAGCCGCGCCCGTAGTGCAGCCCGATGGTATTTTGCTAAAGCACTACGAGTTGACGGCCGCTACGCCCCTCGTGGCTAACCATTGGGGCATTCCCGAGCCGCTGGCCGATGCGGCTATCGAGGTGCAGCCTGTGCAGCTCGATGCGGTGCTGGTGCCGCTGCTGGCCTGCGACCAACGCGGCCAGCGCGTGGGCTATGGCGGCGGGTTCTACGACCGGTTTTTGGCCGAGTGTCGGCCCGATGCGGTGTTTATCGGGCTGAGTATTTTGGAGGATGAGCCGGTGGTGGAAATAGCTGATATGTTGCCCACCGATGTGCCGTTGCATGCCTGCCTCACGCCGGGCGGAGTGTGGAATTTTTGAGGAAGAAGCATCGAATGAGTAGCTGCTGCCTTTGGTAGCGCCGCGTGGTAGCGGCGTGGGGCAGCGTACTCATATCCCTCTTTTTTTCTATGGCTGCCATCGAACAACCCACGCCCAAAACTGGCAAAAAGCCGCGTGCCCGCAAGCACAGCTTCCGTCTCGACATGACGCCCATGGTCGACCTAGCCTTTCTGCTGCTGACATTTTTCATGCTCACCACCACCTTCGCCAAGGGTCGGGTGATGCAGCTGACCATGCCAGTGCCTGACAAAGACCACCTAGAAGTAGCCAGCCACAACGCGATGACTATCGTGCTGGGCAAAAACCACCAGGTGCATTATTACTTCGGGCTGTATGCGCCCGCCGACCCGTCGGTGCCGGTGCCCCAGCTGCACACCACCAACTTTGGTGCCCAGGGTGTTCGCCAAGCACTCTTGGCACGCCGCAAGCAGCAGCCCGAACCCATTATTCTGATTAAGCCCAGCGCTGAGTCTGCTTATCAGGATATGGTTGATATTCTGGATGAAATGAACATCACCGGCCAGAAAAAATATGCGCTGGTAGCCATTGCGGCCAGCGACACCCAGCTCTTGCAAAAAGCTGGTTATTAATCGACTCCTAGCAGCCGTATTGAGCCCCAGGGGGCCACGGCTAGGCGCACCAGTCGGCCAGTGGTGTCGCTGGCGGTGCCTTCGAGGCGGTGGCCGGTGCCCTCGGGCAGGTAAAAGCGTTCGAGGCCGTAGCGCAGGTGTACTGTGCCCGCCCACTGCCCCTCTACCCGGGCAGGCAAAATGGCCTCTGGCTCCGACCCGGCTGCCGGGCGGCTGCCGTAGATACCGGTAGCCGCCCACGCGGCCCCGGCCGGGGCCACTCGCACAAATACCCGTTGGCCTATGCGGCCAAAATCGGGGCGGGCACCCGGCCCACGCCACAGCGCCGGGCTCAGGTCGCTGATGGTGTAGTTGAGGCGCACGAAGTCGCCGTAGAGGGCATCGCGCGGGTCGAGCGGATGGGTACGCAGCACCACCGTTTGGCCTTGACTCGCCGTGGCCCAGGCCAGTGCTGCAATACCGAGCAGCACCAGCACCTGCGCGGCAGCTAGCCCGCCCAGCCGGTAGAGCTTGGCCCGCGACCAGGCGGCGGAAGCGGGTGCATTTACTGTAGAAGCAGGATTCACAGGGAATTAAAAATGATAAATTAAAAATCTGCTCAGCAGACTTCTATTCTTGTGCCCTCCAATTTTTAATTTATCATTTTTAATTTTTATTTCCCTTATCCAGGGCCCGCTCACCCTGCCGCCGCAGCCACCAGCTCAAACTCAGCAGCAACGCGCCACCTAACAAGAAAAATAGCGACTTATCCAGAAAAGCCCACGTCAGGCGGAAATACGCCGCCGTAGTGGCGATGATAAATAAGAGCGTGCCCACATTCACCTTGATGCGCCACTGCTCGCGGTAGCCGGCCCACAGCACCAGTCCGGCGTAGGCATATAGCACCAGCAATTGTCCGAAAGCCGCTACGCCCGGCCCTACCGGCAATGCCGCCACGGGCAGCACCAGCAGCCAGTCGGCCAAGCCACTAAGCTCGCCCTGCCGCCGCTTGCCTACGGCCGAGGCGGCTAGTAGCACCAGCAGCGCCAGCCAGTAGGCCGGGCCAACGGCTACCAGCTCGTGCTGTAGCCAGGGCAAAGTAAATGTGCTGGTAGCCAGCAAGCTCAGGCCTAGTGCGGGCACTAGTGGCAGTAGTTGCACCGGATAGGCCAGCTGGCGGCGGGGCAGAAAATCGGCCACCACGTAGAAGATACCCATCAGGGGCACAAGCCACAGGCTGGGGTATTGCTCGGTTTTTACCAACATGCCCATCTGGGCTAGCCAGGCCAGTGCCAGCGCCCAGCCTCCCAGGCGTGAGGGCTGCCGCAGCCAGTAGCCGCCCAGCCCCAGGCCCAGCAGGGCCATCGCCACGTAGCTATACACCCCAAATTGGTCGGTGCTATAGCCCTGCGCCCCGCAGAGTATCAGCAGCGTAAGTAGAAACAGGAAGCGGCTGCGTGCCAGCCACGTGAGGACCACGCCGGCCGTGCCCCACAGCAGCAAGGCCCGCGCATCGTAGCTCACGAGGTGGTACATCTGCCCCGTGAGCACGATGCCCCCGCCAAACACAAGCAGCCCCAGGCCCAAGAGACCCACGCCCAGCGCCTCTTGCCCGCGCCGCAGCGCATACAGCGCCCCACCATACGCTCCAATCAACGCTGCCAGCAGCAGCAGCAGGCGAAATACTTCGGGGATGCCCTGCCAGTTGGCGGCCACGTAGCTCAGCACGCCCAGGCCCAGCAGCAGGCCGCCCAGCAGTGGCAGCAGGGCCACGGCGTGCTCGTCTTCGGGGTAGCGGGCCAGCAGGCGCTGTTGCTGCTCGGGGGTGATGAGGCCCTCGGCTACCCAGGCGGGGCTTTCGGTTTCGAGAAATTTACGACTCATTTGCCGCGCAACTTACGGCTGCGGCGCGTGTGCAGTGGCGTGCTCGGCTTCCTCCACCAGCTCTTCGACCAGCTCATCGAGGCCGTGGTACCAGTCTACGTGGGGCGATACCACGCCGCAGCCACCCGGAATGGTGGGGCACTGCGAGATTTTCCAGCGGTACTGGCACTTGGGGCACACGGCCGCCGTCTCGAAGCTATTCCAGACGTAGCCGCAGGTGCATTGCCAGTGCGCCCGGCCATCGGGCTCCCAGTGGCAGGCGGGGCAATAGATTTCCAGGCGAGAATCAGTAGACATAGGCTGCAAAAAGCTGGTGAGCACCGGGCACTGGCTACCATACCTCGGCATTAAAAGCCTTTAACGCAGCCAACGTGCTGAAGATAGGCTTTTTTGCGCAAAAACCGAAATGCATCAGCAGTGTGGCATTCATCGGTCTCCCAATTCTATAGTTGTTTTGAGCAGCGCGAATTAAACGACTGCGAGACATGGCATGCCTACTACTTTTGCCGCCTTACTCGCCCTCCCTTACC
>CAXUKA010000038.1:0-28400 GCA_964251335.1 uncultured Hymenobacter sp. | reverse complement strand
GAGTATTCTGGGCATTGCCGCCCTGTACTTATTATTGAATTGGAGCGTGGGTACCGTCATCCCGTGGCAGGAAGTGCAGGCCTGGCAGGCCGGCGCGGGCGACAAATCGCAGTTTATTGTGAGCGTGTTTGTGGAGCGGCTCTATGGCCACGGGGCCGCCACGGTGGCTACCGGGCTGGTGCTGCTGGTGGCGTTTGCGTCGCTGTTTGCAGTGCTGTTGGGCTACTCGCGCATTCCCTACGCGGCGGCGGCCGATGGCGAATTTTTGCCTGTATTTGGCAAGCTGCATCCGACCAAGCAGTTTCCCTATGTGTCGCTGCTGCTGCTGGGCGGCGTGGGCTTCGTATTCAGTTTATTGTTCCGGCTCGGTGAGGTTATTTCAGCCATTTTGGCCATGCGGATTTTGGTGCAGTTCGTGGGCCAGGCCATAGGGCTGGTGCTGCTGCGTCGCCGCCGGGGCACCGCGTCGCTACCCTTCAAAATGCCACTTTACCCACTGCCCGTAATAGCCGCCGTGGCCGTGTGGCTGGCCGTATTCTGGAGCATCGCCCCGGTCGAGGTGACTTGGGGCGGGTTGCACTTCAAGCTGTATTTTCAGCTCGCTGCCATCGGTATGATGGCGTTGGGCACGGT
Source organism: uncultured Hymenobacter sp. (assembly GCA_964251335.1). Classification (GTDB taxonomy): domain Bacteria; phylum Bacteroidota; class Bacteroidia; order Cytophagales; family Hymenobacteraceae; genus Hymenobacter. The sequence goes on along the minus strand of CAXUKA010000038.1, from coordinate 27,767 downwards.
CGCGTTTTTGCTATGGAGCCGCCGGCTGGAGCGTTGGCCCTTTGCTGCGCCTAAGCAGGTTGAGTAGAATAAATTGTGCCCAATGCCTGCCTCTCTGCTCAAGTACCTCCAGCTTTTCGGCCCTATTTCGGCCGCCGACCAGACGCTTATTGAAGCCGCCTGGCAGGTGCGCTCCGTTGCCGAAGGCGAGGCGCTGGTAGAGGCCGGGCAGGTGTGCCGCGAGCTATTTTTTATTCAGGAAGGCGTGCTGCGCATCGTGGTGCCGCAGGCCAGCGGCAAGCAGGTCACGCATTTTTTTCTGAAGGAAAACCAGTTCTGCACTATTCTGGCCAGCTTCACTACGCAGCAGCCGGCCACTGAGGGCATTGAAGCTGCCTGCGCCGGGCAGGTGCTGGTTATCAGCCGGCAGCGGCTCGATGCCTTATATCAGCAGCTGCCTTATTTGGAAGGGCTGCTGATGCAGATTATTCAGCAAGGCTTGTTGGATAAGATTGCAATGCGGCGGGCTTATCTGGGGCAGGACTCGGCGGCGCGCTACCAGCAGTTTCTGCTGCGGCAGCCCGATATTGCCCTGCGCGTGTCGCTCACCGATGTGGCCTCGTACCTGGGCATCACCTTGCAGTCGCTTAGCCGCCTTCGCAAAAACCTGCGCTAGCGCCTTTTTACCATTTGGTAAATGCGCCCCCAAGTAGCTGCCGGACCTTTGTGTTGACCAATAACACAAGCCATGAACGAGCACGCAACCACCGGATTTCTAACCAATAAGCGCGTATTTATTCTCGGAGGCAGCGCCGGCATCGGGCTGGCCACCGCCCAGGCCGCCGCCGCCGAAGGCGCGCAAGTGCTCATCGTTTCGAGCAATCAAGCCCGCCTCGACCAAGCCCTGCAAACGCTGCCCACCAGCGCCCAGGGCCACGCCCTCGACCTCACCAACGAAACGCAGCTGCAAGCCTTTTTTGCCCAAAGTGGCGAGTTTGACCACCTGGTATTCACCGCTGGTGATGCCTTGCACCTGGCCGAACTGCCTGGTACCGACCTGGCGGCCGTGCGGCGGGCGTTCGAAGTGCGCTATTTCGGAGCGCTGTCCGCCGTGAAATACGCGCAGCCGCACCTGCGGCCGGGTGGCTCGGTGGTGCTCACGACCGGCATCGCCAGCCTGCGCCCCGGCAAGGGCTGGGCCGTAGGTGCCAGCATCTGCGGCGCAATGGATGGCCTCACGCGGGCGCTAGCTGTCGAGCTAGCTCCCATTCGGGTCAATGCCGTGTCGCCGGGCATTGTCAAGACTGACCTTTGGAACTCAATCCCCGAAGCCGAGCGCGAAGCCATGTACGCCCATTTTGCCCAGCAGCTGCCCGTGGGTCACGTGGGCGAGGCCGCCGATATTGCCCAAACCTACCTCTATCTGCTGCGCCAGCCCTTCAGCACGGGCCAAATCATTGTAGCTGATGGCGGCGGCGTGCTGGTATAGGCGTGCATCGGCCGGGGCTATACCAGTCGCTTTTCGTAGCAAAAAAAATGCAGCCCCGGCCGAAACGCCAGCTGTATCTCACCCGCAAACCGGTAACCGAGCTTTGGGAAAAGCCGCTGAGTAGCTGCATTCTCTGAATTAGTATCGACGCGCAATGTGCGCAACCCCAGCGCCCGCGCCTCGTGCTCAGCCTGGAGCAGCAACGCTTGTGCCACGCCGTGGCCCTGGGCAGCCGGGGCCACGGCCAAGCGGTGCGTTACGAGGGCCGGCTCGGTGGCGTCCCAGTCGGCGTCGGCGTATTCAGCGTCTTGGTCTTGGGTGAGAGCGGCTACGCCCGCCAGTTCGCCATTCAGTTCGGCCACCCAAAGGTGTTGGCGCTCAATGTCTTTTTGAAAAACAGCTTTGTTAGGGTACTCGTTGGTCCACTGAAAATTGCCGGCCGCGTTCATGAGCGGCACCACCTGCTCGATGAGGTGTAGAAGGGCGGGCAGGTCGGCAGGCGTAGCGCGGCGAAGGGTAAGCATACGTGGCAGGAGGGGGGAATACGTCAGCGCGTCATTTCGTGGTTGCCACCCAGGTTGCTGATATTTCTAAACAGCACGGGGCGCAGTAGTTTGCCGGTATTAAGGTAGCGTTCCATAAAGGCTTGGCAGTTAGTCAGCTTGGCCTCGGCATCTTGTAAGGAAGTACTTAGCTCCTGCGTGGGCACATGGGTAGTGGGCTGGGCGTGCACGGCCGCCACCAACTGGCGGGTGCGGTCGAAGTGAGCCGCGATGGGCGGAAGCAGCTGTCGCAGCTCGTCGTCCGTTTTGCGGGGCAAAAACTGGTGGTTGAAATACTCCACAAAGGCGTTGAGCTGGCTGGCTCCTTGGTTGAATTCATGCAGTGCCTCGTTGTAGGTAGCAATGTGCAGGTTTTCTTCCCGGTTGCGGTTGTTAGACAGGTAATTAAAAATCAAGCCGTTACGCACGCCATTTTGCGCAATGCGCCGGTTGGTGGCATGCAGCCGCTGCGCTGTGGTTTGCTGCGTGTATACCGCTACCGAGTCGGCAAACGCAAACGCGGGTTGGGGCGTGGGCGGCACTAGGCCCTGCTGAAACTGCTCGGGCGTGCGGGGCGCGGGCAGCAGCTGCCACAGCGGGTCGAAAGGCATGTGCACATCAATAGCCTTCGGCGGCGGCATCCGGAAGTACTCGTTATTGAGCTGAAACACAAACTGATTATTGACCACCCGGCCGGCAGCCCAGGTGGGGTCCATGAGCAGCCATTGCCCGTCGATGCGACTGGCGCACCACGCGTGGCCCACGGCATTGCGCAGGCTGCTATAGCCGGGCACCACATAGGTTAGCACGCCGGCCTGGTTGGCCACGGCGCTGTATAGCTCGGCGTAGTGTCGGCACACGCCCCGGCGCTTGTCCAGGGTTTCTTGCACCACTACGGCGGGCTCGCGCTCATACTCCAGCAAAAATTGATTGGCCACATCGTAACGAATGTGGCGGGCCACCCACACAAAGGCCGCCCGCGCCCGGTCGGCCTCGCTCCCAAACGAAGCGGCGATGTAGCGGGCCAGGCCAGCCGCCGTGCGTGCCGACGAGTCGGGCACCTGCGCCATGCGGGCATCTACTGCCTGGTAGGGTACCACCGGTGGTATCGGGCGGGCAGCGCGTGGCTTGGTGGCCTGCGCCTGCGCCGGTTGGGCGCAGGTGACCCCAGCTAGTAGCACGAGCAACGCGCCAGTTGATTTCGAGATAGAAAAATGCACAAACAAAATTGGGCAGGCTTGGCGGTATTTCCCGCCAAGCCTGCCCAATAGCTGCCTTTAGGGAAGTACACTACCCACGCCGCAGCACCTCAGCTGCGTCCTTAGCGAAGTAGGTCAAAATCGCATCGGCCCCGGCGCGCTTGATGCTCATGAGCACTTCCATCATGGTTTTTTCGCCATCGACCCAGCCGTTGAGGGCGGCGGCACGCACCATGGCGTACTCGCCCGATACGTTGTAGGCCGTCACGGGCAGATTGGTGTGGTTTTTCACTTCCCGGATAATGTCGAGGTAGCTCAAAGCGGGCTTAATCATCACCATATCTGCGCCTTCGGCCTCATCGAGCGCCAGCTCGCGCAGGGCTTCGAGGCGGTTGGCGGGGTTCATCTGGTAGCTCTTTTTGTCGCCCTTTTTAGGGGCCGAGTCGAGCGCATCGCGGAAGGGGCCGTAGAACGCCGAAGCATACTTGGCGGTGTAGCTCATGATGCTGACGTGGCTGAAGCCATTGCTATCCAGCACGTCGCGAATCCAGGCCACGCGGCCATCCATCATATCGCTCGGGCCGATAATGTCGGCTCCAGCGCGGGCCTGGGCCAGGGCCATCTGGCCGAGCACTTCGAGCGAGGCGTCGTTGAGGATTTCGCCCGAGTCCACGTCTACCACGCCGTCGTGGCCGTCGCTGCTGTAGGGGTCCATCGCCACGTCGGTCATAATCACCACGTCGGGAAACTGCCGCTTGATATCGGCTACAGCTTTCAGATACAATCCATTAAGATTGGTTGACTCGCGGGCCAGCCGGTCTTTCAGGCCGTCGTTGATGCTGGGGAAGGGTGCGAAAGCTTTGATACCCAGCTCCACGGCCGCGCCCACTTCGTCGATAACGCGGTCGGCCGAGTAGCGGTAGATGCCCGGCATTGACTTCACCTCTAGCTGCTGGTTTTGGCCTTCGATGATAAAGAGCGGGTAAATAAAATCGTGCGCCGTGAGGCGGGTTTCCTGCACCATGTCGCGGATAACCTGCGACTTACGATTGCGGCGGGGGCGGTGCGTGGGGAGAATGGGCATGTGGTAAACGGGCAAAAAGTAGGCTATTAGCTAGTACTAACAAGTAAAGCCCCGTATCGTTGCACCACCCGTTGGCAAGGTGTTAAAAGTCAATTGCCTACTTTTTCTTTTTTCCCCCGCTCAGCAGCGAATACAGTAGGAATAGCACTACCAGTCCCGCCGCCGTGTAGCCCAGCGCCGTGAAGAAGCCTACGCTAAAAATTACGTTGACCAGTGCCGCTAAGCCCGCCAGCACGGCCAGCAAAGCCACGATAAAAAACAGGGCAATGTTGCCTAGGCCGCTCTCGGCCGCGCCCTCAGTAGTCCGCTGGCGCTGAATTCGATGAGCCAGGTGCCGCGCCATCGGCCGGGCGATGGTAGCGGTAGCCAGCCGTGAAAGCGGGCGCAAGCCTCCAGCCAGGCGCGATTGCTGAGCTGGCTGGGTTTGCAGCTTCGTAGCGGCCAGGGGCGCGGCAGTTGCTGCTGGTGCAGCCGTCGCCTCCGGCCGATGTACCACTACCGTAGCAGTTAGCGTCGAATCGAGAGCCACTGCCGGAGCGGTGGCTATAGGCTCAGAAACAGGGGAGTGGGACTGTAGAACGACTTGCTCGCTGTGGCAGCTGGCTAGCAGCAGCACCGGCGCTAGCAGTAAGAGTTTTCTCATGAAGCCTTATACTCAAAAAGCGCGGATAACGTCGGCAATTAGCGCACAAGCATCGCGTAGCTCGCCTTCGGTAATGACTAAGGGTGGCGCAAAGCGAATGATATCGCCGTGCGTGGGCTTGGCCAGCAGGCCGCGCTCCATGAGGGCCACGCACACGTCCCAGGCGGTGCGGCCATCGGGTGTGGGGTTGATAACCACAGCGTTGAGTAGGCCTTTGCCGCGCACCTCGTCTACCAACTCGGGTATTTCGGCTTGCAGCAGCCGCATTTCTTCGCGGAAAATTTCGCCCAGGCGCAGGGCATTGGCCGTCAGGTTTTCATCCTGCAAAACGTCGAGCGCCGCTTGCATCACGGCGCAAGCCAGTGGGTTACCGCCAAAGGTAGAGCCGTGCTGGCCGGGCTGAATAGTGAGCATGATTTTATCATCAGCCAGCACTGCCGACACGGGCAGCACGCCGCCACTCAGGGCCTTGCCCAAGATGAGAATATCGCCGCGTACCTCGTCATAATCACTGGCCAGCAGCTTGCCGGTGCGCCCCAGACCGGTTTGGATTTCGTCGATAATGAGCAGCACATTATGCTCTTGGCAAAGCTTGGCGGCCTGCGCCAGGTAGCCAGCGCTGGGCACCACCACGCCCGCTTCGCCCTGAATGGGCTCGACCAGAAAACCACATACGTGGGGGTCTTTCAGCGCTTCGGCCAGCGCCTCAATATCATCGTATGGCACCACTTGGTAACCCGGCGCGAAGGGCCCGAAGCCGCCCGTGCTGTCGCCATCGGTGCTAAAGGAAATAATGCCCGTAGTGCGCCCATGGAAGTTGTGCTCGGCCACGATGATTCGCGCCTGGTTGGGGGCGATGCCCTTTTCCTGGTAGCCCCACTTGCGGGCCAGCTTGAGAGCGGTTTCGACGGCTTCGGCCCCCGAGTTCATCAGCAAGGCCTTTTGGTAGCCAAACAGCTCGCACAGTTGTTGCTCGGCCGCACCCAGCCGGTCGTTGAAGAATGCGCGCGAAGTAAGGGTCAGTTGCTGCGCCTGGTCGGTAAGCGCCTTTATGATGCGCGGGTGACAATGGCCTTGGTTAACAGCCGAATAAGCCGAAAGAAAATCGAGGTAGCGCTTGCCTTCCACATCCCAGAGGTGCACGCCCTTGCCCCGCGTCAGCACCACGGGCAGCGGGTGGTAGTTGTGCGCGCCATATTGTTCTTCAAGCGCCATAAAGCGCTCGGCGTGGGTAACGAAGTGGGTGGGGGAGGGCTGGGTAGACATAAGAAAAGGGCGAGAAAGCAAAGCGGGGATAACAAAGCTTAACGGTTGTCAGCATCCGGCAGTTTGCCGATGTAGTTGCCAAACCAGAAACCGGGCAGCCGACCAACTGTCAGGCGCCTAAAACTACCACCAAATTCTGCCTAGTACGAAGCCTCACCTCCGTGGGCCTGCGTGGCATAGGGTAGCCTGTCATTGATACCTTTACGGTACTTATGCCACCTGCCGACCCGCGTTTAGCTGCCTTCGCGGCCCAGCCCCTCCAGCCCGGCGACTTCTACTACACGCCCGAGGGCTACATGGTCTTTACCGAGCAGTACCACCGCCGCCGGGGCTTCTGCTGCGGCAACGGCTGCCGCCATTGTCCGTGGCGGAAGGTGAAATAGTGAGTGGTGAGTTGGTGAGTTGGCGAAATGAAAACTCACCAACTCACCACTCACTATTTGGTAGTTGGCTGAAAAATGCCGATATTTGCGGCCCGTTTCGGAATAGCATCTACTAACCCTTCGATATCATGGCCCGAGTTTGTGATTTGACCGGCAAGCGCACCCGCGTAGGTAACAACGTGTCGCACGCCAACAACAAGACCAAGCGTAAGTTCTACCCCAACTTGCAGAAAAAGCGCTTCTACATCCCCGAGCAAGATGCTTGGGTAACGCTGAAAGTCGCTGCTTCGACTATCCGCACCATCAACAAGAATGGCATTATGGCCACCTTGAAGAAGGCTAAGGAGCAAGGCTTCATCACTTACTAGTCAGCTAGTTAAGTAGATTTCTCGGGCCTATCTCAGCGCCGAAATCGCAGCTTCTTGCCGAGAAGCCCGATTCCGGCGCTGCTGCTGAACAGACGGAGTGCCTGGCACCCGGCTTTTTCGGCGCGCAGGAGTCAGGCCACCAAGGGTTTGCGGTTTCCCTAAAAAAGCCGTACCTTTGCAGACCTAAATCAAAAATTAACTCCCCCCTCCCGTCGCGATGGCCAAGAAAGGAAACCGGGTGCAGGTTATCATGGAGTGCACCGAGCACAAAAACTCGGGTATGCCGGGCACCTCGCGCTACATCACCACCAAGAACCGCAAGAACACCCCCGAGCGTATCGAGCTGAAGAAATTCAACCCGATTCTGCGTAAAATGACTGTTCACAAAGAAATTAAATAAGCAGAGTTATGGCTAAGAAAGTAGTAGCAACGCTGAAAACCGCCACGGGCAAAGACTGGGCTAAAGTCATTCGCGCCGTGAAATCGGAAAAAACCGGTGCCTATACCTTCCGCGAGGAAATGGTGCCCGTTGACAAAGTACAAGACGCGCTGGCCGGCAAATAAGCTGCCTAGCCGCTTAATGACGTGAAAAAGTCCCACCTTCGTGGGACTTTTTTCGTGTTAACTCATTCCATCTGTCATGCTGACGAAGGAAGCATCTTCGCAGGGTGGCTTTTGTCAGCTATAGTTTTATCCGGGCAGCGCAAGCGTGATAAGTGCTTCGCAGGCTCAGCATGACAAGCCAAGTATATGGGACTCTTCGATTTTTTTAAGAAAGACAAGGAAAACAAGGAGCAGCAGCAAGCCCTCGACGAAGGCTTGCAGAAAACTAAAACCAGCTTCTTTGACCAGCTCAGCAAGGCCGTAGTCGGCAAAAGCACCGTAGACGAGGCCGTGCTCGACGACCTCGAAACGCTGCTCGTGCACGCCGATGTGGGCATCGACACGACCGTAAAAGTCATCGACCGCATCGAAAAGCGCGTGGCCCGCGACAAATACGTGAGCACCAGCGAGCTCGACCGCATTCTGCGCGAAGAGATTGTGGGCCTGCTCGATGCCAATACTGAAAGCACTGGCTCGCGGGCCATCCTGGACCGGCCCGATAGCCCCGGCCACCCCTTCGTAATCATGGTGGTGGGCGTGAACGGCGTGGGCAAAACCACGACCATCGGCAAGCTGGCGCACCGCTTTCACTCGGCGGGCAAAAAGGTGGTACTCGGCGCGGCCGATACCTTCCGAGCCGCTGCCGTGGACCAGCTCATCGTGTGGGGCCAGCGGGTGGGCGTACCCGTCATCTCGCATGGCATGAACACTGACCCCGCCGCCGTGGCCTACGACGCCGTGCTGAAGGGCGTAGAAATGGGCGCTGACGTGGTCATCATCGACACTGCCGGCCGCCTGCACAATAAGGTGAACCTGATGAACGAGCTGAGCAAAATCAAGCGCGTGATGCAGAAGGTAATCCCCGAAGCGCCGCACGAGGTGCTACTAGTGCTCGACGGCAGCACCGGCCAGAATGCTTTCCTACAAGCCAAGGAATTTACCCGCGCCACTGAGGTATCGGCCCTGGCCATCACCAAGCTCGACGGCACGGCCAAGGGCGGCGTGGTTATCGGCATCAGCGACCAATTCAGCATTCCGGTGCGCTATATCGGGGTGGGCGAGAAGATGACCGACTTGCAGCTATTTGACCGGCATACGTTTGTTAATTCGCTGTTTAAGAAGTGATTTAGCTGAGTGCTGAATGGTATACTTTGCCAAACGGAATAATTTGTAGGTGGTCGGCGTTTAACCGCTGCTACTATCCCTTGTAATTATGCGAAATTCTGTTCTTGCTAGTGCGAGCGTGCTGTTGTTTGGCCTGGCTGCGTGTGGCTCGGCCACCACCACTCAGACTATTCCGTCGGTATCGTTCAGCACCCAAATCAATGTTACCAACCAGCAATACCAAGCTCTGCGCTATGACAATGGTGTGGTAATACTACCCGCTTCGGGTACAGCAGGTGGCGGGGTGAAGGGCTTGTTTATTATTCGGCAGAATGCAAGCACCTACTTGGCATTCGACCGCAACTGCTCGTACCAGCCCTACGATGCCTGCTCGCTGGTCAGCCTCGACCGCTCCAGGCTGTTTTTGAAGGATACCTGTTGCGGGTCGCAGTTCAGTTTGCAGGGGCAGGTGACGGGTGGGCCGGCCAGTCGGTCACTACGTTCGTACGCTACTAGTTTGAATGGCAGTTTATTAACAATTTCTAATTAAAATTTGTCGGCTTTTTTTGTGGTTTGCTTGCAAATTCAAAAACCGTCTTCCTATCTTTGTGGCCCGAAAGCGCCGGTTTCGGATATAAAGCTTCCTTAGCTCAGCCGGTTAGAGCATCTGACTGTTAATCAGAGGGTCCCTGGTTCGAGCCCAGGAGGGAGCGCTTTAGCTTAGAATGCTCGCCCTTACCGGCGGGCATTCTTCGTTTCTGGACAATCGGTAGCCAATTTCGAAGGTCTTCTGTCTAACATAGGTACTATTAGGCATTGCGGCCTCTCACGCGCCCTGAGATGCTGTCTTTGGCCCAACCTGGCCTTGGAATAGCCAATTGCCTTTTTTGCTGGGGCGGTAGTTTCTCCCGCAGCGGGGGTGGGGCACGGTACCTTCTTGTTTGGGTACCTGTTTTCGGCGTTGGCTTTATCGCACTATCATTTGGGCGAAGCCTTACAAAAACTGAAATATTCACCACTCCTCCGTTTTGGGTCTTCTAGACTTTTGTGTTGCTCAATCGATTGGGCAGCATACTAGGAAGGGCCTTATGGAAAAGAAAGGAATAGAATTGCCGGCGAAAGTGCCCCAGGGCATCAATGGAAAAATGCGCGGCGCGCATATCGGGCTGCGAACCATGGACTTCGAGGGCACGATTGACTGGTACACGGAAAAGCTCGGCTTCCGGGTACTCAAAAAATGGATAGTGGGTGACTTGCAACTTGCGTTCCTGGCGCCGGCTAATGACGATAACTTCTGGCTAGAAGTGCTGAGCGGTGGACTACCGGATGCGCAGCCGAATGCCTCTCACCCAATCAGTTCTGGCTTTCAGCATCTTTGCCTGGAGGTGGATAACGTAGAGGAGACGCTGGCCGCCTTACAGGCAAAAGGCGTTCAGGTTGCCCGGGAGCCGTTTAACGTGCCGCCCATCGGCAAGCGGTGTGGGTTTATCACGGACTTACACGGCAACGTAATCGAGTTTGCCGCGAACCTCAACTAACCTGCGTTAGTAGATATATATTATTAACTAAGAAGGTTTTAAAGCGCGAAAGCCATGCCTCTATTATGACAAAGGCAGCCTGCTTGAGCCCGCGAGTATCGAGTCATTTAAACAGGAGGGAGTAAAGTGAAATAAACTAAGAAGATGGAAGGCCTTTGTCAAGCTGCAAACGACCCTCGGCAGCTTGATAAAGAAAGCCGTAGCCAACCGACTCCCAATGACACGCTTTCTAGGGTCACAAAATCAACTTGTTAATTAAAGCGAGATTGTGCCAGATATTGCAAGGGGGTAACAATAGGATTGGCGCGATGCAGAATAAACAAGTAAAGCTTAGGCAGACTGAAAAAGTTGACCTAGTATTTTTCTTTCAATTTCAGCTTGACCAAGAGGCCGCTTACTTAGCTGCATTCACTCCGAAAGACCGTGCTGATAAAGAGGCGTATATCGAAAGGTTTACCAAGTTTCTGAACGACCCAACCATCAATATGCAGACGATTTTGGTTGATGACACCATCGTAGGTAGCATTGCGAAATTTGAGCTGGAGGGAGAAACTGAAATTACGTATTGGATAGATAGAAATTTCTGGGGGAAAGGAATTGCGGCAACGGCCCTTAAAAGCTTCCTAGCTATTGAAAACACAAGACCTATTTTAGGGCGGGTTGCCTTTGACAATTTCGGCTCGCAGAAAGTGTTAGAAAAGTGTGATTTTGTAAAAATCGGCACGGACAAAGGGTTTGCAAATGCCCGACAAACAGAGATTGAAGAGTTTATTTACAAACTGACTTAGGGATTGGCAAAACAACGAACCATTAATCTCAGACTAAGCGCAGCGATTTTGCACACGGTAAACCACCGTTTCTCAAGTAGTAAAAGCGTTGCTTTCTTTCTGTTTGCTGCGCGTGAATTACCGAGCTTACTCCCCCTGGTTATCTTTTTAGCTTTCCCATCTGGTGGCCGTAGGTAGCTACTTTTGCCTTTCCGCTGTTATAAAGGCTGTAAAGCTCGGCGTAGGAGATGAAGCAAGAAATGGACAGTGAAATAACCGAATTTGCCGCCCTCATGCAGCAGCACGGCGTGCATGCCGCTCTGGCCTACCTCAACCGCCGGACGCCGCACCGCTACACGGGCTTGTTTCGCTTTGACGGGCAGGTACTGCGCAACGAAATCTTAGTGGACGGCAACCAGCCGCTGGTGCGGCAGGGCGACGACATACCCCTGGCGGCCACGTTTTGCTCGCTGGTCGGCCGCCAGCAAGCTCCGCTCGAAATCTTGGATGCGGCGACTGATACCCAGTTTGGCGGCCTCATAGAAACGTCGGTGGTTTCGTACTGCGGCGTGCTTATTCGCGATGCGCAGGGCCAGCCTTTCGGCACGTTGTGCCACTACGATATGCAGCGCTGCCAAGAGCGCACTACCGACCAACCGCTCCTAACAGCGGCGGCCACGCTACTCTACCAGCAGCTGCACCCCAGCGTTAGCCTCCCGCCCGCTTCAGCAGCCTAAAGGGGAAGGTACACGCTTTTGAACCGAAACAGGGCTTACGCCATACCCCGCAGTGGCCAGCGAGTCGCCTCGCGCAAACGTGAATAAGTTCGGGGGCGGCGTTGTATGCTGGCCCTAAGCGAGTATCTGTAGGAAAATTAAGCTTTTTGCGGCGAACTGTCCTGAGGAGGAACGGAACCGAGTTCCTTTTTCTCTTTCCTGCTTATGTCGTGTGCTTGTAGTTCTGCCCAGCAACGGGGGACCTCTTGTAGCCGCGTCTCGACCAAACCCGCACTACGGTGGCCGTGGCCGGGCCGCTAGTGCAGGACAACGGCCTGGTCATCGACCTGGCCCGTTTCGGCGACGAGCTGTGTCACTTGTTTCGCCGGTTGCACCCCGAGGCTGCCGAGGGCACTGGCGTCGGTCTTTTCCTGGTCAACTGGCTGGTAGAAAGCTGCGGCCACATCGAAGTGGATAGCCAGCAAGGGCAAGGCACCACATTTCGGGTGTACTTGCAGGCCTGATTTTAGCTTCTTTCCACACTCGCCGGGCCAGTAGCGCCTCACTCAATAATCAGCTTTTTCACCACTGTGCCGACCTCCGTGCTCAGGCGCAGAGCGTAGACGCCGGTGGCCAGCCCGGTGAGTTGCAGCGCGTGGCTCGCCTGCCCAGCGGGCAGCACCTGGGTGCGCACGGCGCGGCCCACCGCATCAATCAAGGTAGCTGTCACGGGCTGGCGGCTCAGACCAGCGGGCAGTTCCAGCCACGCGCTGGTTGTGGCCGGGTTGGGGTAGAGGGCTACTTGCTGAGCCAGGCCAGCCGGAACCGTAGCCAGCGGCTGGGGCGAGAAAACCAGCTCGAAACGGCCCGTGATGAGCGCCGAGGAATTGCTGACCGTGAAGGAATAGTTGGACTGTTGGGCCAGGTCGATGAGCGCGCCCGTTTGGAGGTCACGCAGATACACCGGCACGTTGGTCAGGTTTAGCAACTGCGGAGCGGTGAGGGTGTAGCTGCCGGGCGTGGGCACGCCCACGGCCAGCGGCACCACGCGTGGGCTGGTGCTTAGCTCGGGCAGGCCGTCGATGGCCAGCTGCTTGCTAGCCGCCAGCGCCGACAGGTTCAGCCCCGTAGGGTTAGCCAGCTTTTCGGCATCGAAATCCATATCGAAGCCCGCCGTAGCGCCAGCCTGGGCATACACGTAGAGGTCATCGAGGAGCCCGCTGCTGCCCGCGCTGCCGGCGGCTTGCAGCGTAAGCTGCACGAGGGGCCGCACCTCGGCCGTGCGCTGGAAGGTGGTGACATTCGGCACCGTCAGGCGCTGGCTGTTGCGGAACGTGAGGGCGCCCGCACTCGTCCCCGCCACGCGCACAAAGAAGGCTTGGCCCATCGGGATGACGGGGTTGCCCAAGCCATTCAGATAAACCCGGTAATTGCCGCCGTACTGGCTGGTGCTGCTGTACACATAAATGGCTCCTTCCAGATTCACCTTGTCGGCCGCCACCACTAGGCTATAGTTGAGGGGCGAAGGGTAGGGGTTGCCCACCAGGTGCCAGCCGGCGTCGGCGTTGCCGGCCCGGTTGTTGGCCAAGGCCATGGGGATGACGTCGTTATTGAGCGTGCCAACAAAATCCACCAGCTGGTTGGCCGCGATGTTGACGGTGTAGCCCCGGCCCACGGCCAGCGGGTCGCTCAGTGCGGTGGGCGAGAAGTAGCCTTTGTCGAAGTTATTTAAGTTGTTAGTCAGCAGCGTGCGGCTTTCGTCGTAGCCATACACGGTGGGGAAAGGCACGGTCAATAAAGGCGTGGCAGAGGTATTATAGCTGGGGTTTATGACTGGCGTGAAGCCCGCCGTCATCAGGTCGGCCACGGTCGAGTTGCTAACCGGGGCGGTGTAGTGGTGGTAGCCCAGGCTGGGGTTGGCGCTGGGGTCGATGTAGCGCTGCACCGTGGCCGCGCCCACGACCGTGCCCCCGCTGTTGACCACCAAGGCATCGCCCGTGCTGGCCGACTCGATGGTAAAGCGATTGCCCTGCGTGGTGAAGTTGCCGGTAAGCGTAAGCACATGCCGCACCGAGGCTCCGGCGCTGGTGCCCAGCTGCGCGCCGTTAGTGTCTATGGTCAGGTCCCAAAAGCGCACGGGGCCGCTGCCCAGGATAGTGGGGCCGGCCGTAGTACCCAGCACTACCGTGCCGCCCAAGGGGCTAAAAGTGCCATTATTAGTCAGGTTGCCGCGCACATCGAGGGTGCCGCCAACTTGCGTCAGGCTGGCCCCGGCCCCGATGGTCAGCGCGCGGGTAGTGGCCGCGCCCGCGTTAAGAACCGGACTGAAAGGCGTGCCACCAGGAATGCTGGCATCGGATGTAGTGGTAGGTACGCCCGAATTCCAGTTGCCGGCCGTGAACCAGTCGGTGCTGATAGTGCCTGTCCAGGTCGTGGCCACGCTGGGGCCTACCACATAGGTGAGGCTGAAGGTCGACGAAGCCGCGTTGCCATTGCCGGCCGCATCCTGAGCAGCATTGGCCGTTATCGTAACTGTGGTGGCTATGCCTGGGGTGGTCGGCGTCACGGAGAAGGTGTAGGGGCCAGCGCCGCTACCGGTTGGGTTGCTGGTCAGTGTGCCATTGGTCACGCTGATGCCGGCGGCCGAAAAGCCCGTTACCGGCTCAGAAAACGTCACGGAGAAGGGCAGCGGTGTAGTACTCGTGCTGTTACCCGAAGTGCCCGCCGAGCTACTGAGGGTGGCGACCGGAGCCACCGTATCCACCGTGAAGGCGATGGGCGCACTGCCCGCGCTCACCGGCTGGCCGCTGAGCTGGGCCGTAGCGTACACCTGGTGCAGGCCCTGCGCCAAAGCAGTAGGCTGCGCCAAGCTGAAGTTGCCCGTGCCCAGGGCCGTAGTGGTGCCGATACTAGTCCCATCCACATACACCGTGACGGTGCTGCCGGCCGGGGCCGTGCCCGCGTAGATAGGCGTGGTGGCCACCAACACTTGATTGGGGGTGGGCGCGGTCACCACTGGGGTAGCTGTCGATGCCGACGAAGTCACCGTAAAGGGCAAGCCATTGCTCACGCCGGCGGCAGTTGTTACGGTCACAGTGTAGACCCCAGCTGCCAGGCCGGCAGGCACCGACACGCCCGTAATACTAGTGCTGCTAGCTACCACGAAGCCGCTGGTGACGGCCGTAGCCGGGCCGCTGATAGGAGTGAAAGTAACAGTCGTGGCCCCGCTCAGATTAGTGCCGGCAATGGCAAAAGTGCTGCCCGCGAGGCCGCTATTGGGCGTGAGAATCACCAGGTTGACGCCGGGTACTACACTAGAGTTATTGCTCACCGTGAAGCGATTGAGCACAGTGGGGCTGCTGCTGAAGATGCGGATGCTGGCATTGGCCAGCGGCCCGACGGGTGTCCAGGGCTGGCCGATAGTGGGCTGCTGCCACAGCTGCACCTTCGAAAAGCCGACCAGGCCGTTGTCATCGTCGGGCAGCCAGCTCAGGGTGAGGTCCACAGGAGTAGTAGGCTGGGTGGTGGGGGTCACCGTCCAGATGCGGTCGATGCCTTTGGGGCTGATACCCAGGTTTTGGCCGTAGCTCACATCGGCCAGTTGCAGGCCCGCCGTGCGGGTGATGCTTACGGTGCCGAGGTTGTTGCCGTCGGGGTCGAGTACGGCCCCCAGGCCAAAGTCTACGGCCGCGCCGCTCACGGCATTGCGCGTGACTTGCAGCGCCCCCCGCACGTAGCGCCCACTGGCCTCGCCGCTGAGGCTGGCCCCATCGGTCAGCCGCAGGGTGTACACGGTGCCGCCCGGTGCCCGGGTATTAACGTAACCACCAGTGAGCTGGAGCAAATGGTTGATGGTGAGGTCGCCGGCCAGGCGCAGGGTAGTGGCTGCCGGCTTGCTCACCAGCACCTGGTAGAGAGTCGCGCCGCTCGGCGTTAGCAATTGGTCGGCCGTGCCGCTGAAGATGACGGTACCGGTGCCGGGCGTCACGGTGCCCGAGTTGGTGACGTCGGCGCGCACTTCCAGCGTCCCGGTGCTCAGGTCGAGGGTGCCGGCGTTGGTGAGGAGACCATCCACGCGCAGCGTGCCGGCATTGGTGATGGTGCCGCCCGCCTGGTTGCGCAGGCCGCCCGTGCCCACGTACACGGTGGCCCCCGGCTGCACCGTAATGGCTGCGCCGGTATTGGTGAAGTCCTGCGCCAGGGCTGGGCACCCCAATCCCATGAGCAGGAGTCCACTTAAAAGAAGGAAAACTGATTTCATAGTCATTTTGGGGCGGGCGGCCCGCCATACATTTCCCAAAAGCAATACCTGACAAGTAGAAACCCAGGAGCCGCAAGGTGGAGCGAGGTAATGCAACTACTTGGTGCTTAATGGCTATCCAATGCTGCGAGATACTACTCCTGGCTGAGCCTGCTTACCTAAGCAGGTGCGAAAGCCTGCCTGAGCCTGCTGTCCATTTCTGTTCGATTATCGCAGCAGCAGGCAAGCCTTGCCACTGGCCGTCTTCACCAGTCCACCGTAGGGTACTGCCTGGGTAGAGCCTGCTACCGAAGCCCTTCCTGCCTAAGGCCACCCTCAAATTTTAACGGCCAATACACATTATATTCCAGGTAATGCTCTGGCTAATAGTCACCCCGCTAGTATTGAGGATGCGAATTTTAAAGCTGTTTGTAGTAGACCCGTAAGGAATTAGTTGCAATTGATAAAGCGGACCGGCGGTGGCTGTATTCGCAGTAATATCGCCTATGAATACCATGGGTGGGCTGGTAAACCCACCCCCAATGCCTACTGTGCCTTCTACTGATACTGAATGGGCACCAAGGCCGGTTACCGTAAACGAAGCTGTGCGGTAGTACACTTTCAGGTTGGTACTGACTGGCACTCCGGCGCCGGATACGGTGTTGTATAGCACCCCGCCACCGTGCGCGGTCACATCGCCGGTGGCATTCACATTTCCGTTTGCCGTAACGTTAGCACTTGTAGTCACGTTGCCGCCTGCATTCACACTTCCGGGTGTAGTCACGTTGCCGCCCGCATTCACATTGCCGGATGCATTTACATCACTGCCTACCGTAAGCGTACCGGTTGAGTGCACCGTGCCCACAACATCTAGCTTGTAGGCTGGAGTGTTGGTGCCGATGCCAACATTTTGAGCTGAAACACAAAAGCTTAGAGATACATTTAGCAGGGCGATGAAGACTAGTTTTTTCATGTCTTTCATGTTTTTAGAAAGTAGAAACAGGAATATGAGTACAATATATAGTATTAAGATTAAATAATATATGAACAATTAATATTTAAGAATAAAAGTAATCAGGGGTAGTTCGCTGCTTTTGTTGGTTGATACCAATTTTGATTCGCACGGCGTGCCTTACCAGTGCTTTGCTACCTGGGCAAGACCTGGGCACCAACCCGCTGCCTCGCTGGCGCAGCCCAGCCATTCAGGATTGTCCGAGTCCCATTGCTGGGCGGGTAGCTAAAGACCAGCTGTTCGGAGGCCAACTACCAATAAATACGTAGCGTGTAATACGTATTTGTAAGGTCGTAAATAGTGTTTATTCGGGATTTACTGCTCATTAGCATTTCCCTAAATTTGCGCCATGCAGACCCAGCAGGAACGGGCTAGAATGGTTGAGGCTACTATTGCATTCTTGGCAAATAATCCGCTGGCGACCAATGAGTATGAGCGCTATTTGCTCGGCCGGTTTGTTGCGGGCGAACTAACAATCTATCAAGTATTGGAGGCGTTGGCGGCTCATCAAGAGCACTGGCCAACTTAAGTAGCCAAGAGGCTCGCCAAGCTTCCTTCGGCTAGGCCCGTCCTTGGCCGGCCCAGGGTTGCTGCGGCGCGACAAAAGCTACGCTAAAGTCCTTCAGACAAAGGCGTACGGGGTGTTAGTAGCTACTTATCATCCGGCCTTTATGAGCGTGGGTGCTTAGGGGAGCTAACGCCGAGGCAGCTGAATGAAAAAGGTCGTGCCGTGGCCCTCCTGGCTTTCGAACCAGATGCGGCCGTGGTGCAGCCCCACGATGGTTTTGATAATGGACATGCCCAGGCCGGTGCTTTTTTCGCCCCGCAGGCCTGGCCGCCGCGCCGTCGTGAAGCGCTCGAACAACCCCGCCTGCATAGCCGCCGGAATGCCAATGCCATTGTCGGCCACTGTCACCAGTACGTGGCTGGCGTGTTGGCTCACAAGTACTTGCAGGTGGCCGCCATCGGGGGTGAACTTGAGCGCATTGCCTAGCAGATTGTTGATAGCCTGCAAAAACTTGTTCTCATCGATGTCGACGTAGATGCTGGGGTGCGAGGCCTCAAAATAGAAGTGATGGCCGGCCGCGTGCTGCCGCTGCTGGTAGTTGTCGAGCAAGATTTGTAGGCGAGCCACCAGGTCGAGCCGCATGAGCTTCAGGTCTACGTTGACCGAGTCGAGAAATTCCTGGTCCACGAAGTCGCGCACCAGCGCCACGCCTTCCTGACACTGCTGGCGCATGCTCTCAATCATTTGGTTGAGCTGGGGGTCTTGCAACACCTCAACCTTCTCGGCCAAGTAGTCGGCCATTTGCTCTACCAGCACCAGCGGGCTGGCCAGGTCGTGCGAGAGGATTTCGAGCATCGAGTTTTTCTTGGCCTGGTAGCGATTGGCATTCTCCAGGATGGCTTGCGTGGTTGTGATGTCCGCGAAATACCCACTGATAAGCGGTCCGCTCCCTTTCTCACCCGTGGGGGTAAAGCCCGTTGCGGTTAGTTGCAGCCACCGCACCTTCCCGTCGGGATGGATTAGGCGCAGCTGCACTTCCTCTATGGTGCCCCCGGCCACCGTCTGCGCCAGGCATTGGGCCAGGTAGGGGTGGTCGTCGGGGTGCAGGCAGGCCAGCCACTCGGGCAGCTCGTCGTTCACGCGGGCCACGTGGCCGCCCAGCACCCGCTCATAAGCCGGGCTCACGTACAGCACCTGGTGGTCGGCGGGCCGATAGCAAAAATAGATGAGTGAGCTGCGGGCGACGAGAGGCTCCAAGAAGGGCGCAGAATCCATGGGCACAAGAGTGGGCCGGCACCAGCGTTGGGGCAGCTACAGGCCGACTGGTTAGTACGTAGGATAGTTTACATAGTAGCTGAAAAGCCGTGAATCCTGAGATAAAAATTATTCGCACTGAGGTAGTCTGGTTTAAACCGCATCTGATTGAGCCTGGCTTGAAAGTGGGCGCAATGTGATTAGACGCAAGTCACCTAGCTCTAAAGGTGTACCTTGTTGCCACTCAGTAGAACCCCAAGCTGTCGCTCTCCTGTCGCTCAGTATGCTGCCACGATGACAACTCCCGTTGTTTCTTTTCCAGTAAAGACTTTAGCTGGTGTGGTCCTCACCTACAGTGGCCTGCTGGTAGTTGTCGCTTCCGCTATCGTGGGAACGTGGTCCGCGCTTACGTCACTGCTCACCTTTTATCTGGTGCTAGTCGCCCCCGTTGTGATGGGCACTATCGCCTACCGCTGTCGCCAAGCCCGAGCGTCCTCTCCCATACACCAGTGGGCTTATTATGCGGGTATTCTTTACTGCATAGTGGTGCCGTTGGCTGTGGTAACGTGCCTCCTTATTGGGTAGCTGGGCTTCGAAAGGCACCTCTTTGGCAATCTGCGTTAGCTGGCTTTCTTGGTTGCTGGCTTATAACTCGATGAAGAAGGTCGTGCCTTCGTGCTCGTGGCTTTCCACCCAGATGGTACCGCCGTGCAAGCGCACAATCTGCTGGGTGATGAACAGGCCCAGGCCCGTCGTGGACTCGCCTGCCAAGCCCTCCCTGGCCGCCTTACTGAACTTGTCGAAGAGGTGGACTTGGTATGAGGCAGGAATCCCTACCCCCGTATCCTGCACCGCCAGGCGTGGCCGGCCGGCGTGCTCGCTCAGGCACACGGTCACGCGCCCTCCGGCCGGCGTGAATTTCAGCGCGTTGCTAAGTAAGTTGTCCACAACCCGACCAAACTTATTAGGGTTCAGGTTGGCTTGCACTACCTGGGGCGGCAGTTGCAGAATTAGCTCTACGTTTTTGGAGTGCGCCACGAGGCGGTGGGCCGCCAGCTGCACCTCCAGGTAGGCATTGAAGTCAGTGGGCTGCTTGAGCAGCTGAGACGCATCGAGTTCGCCGATGTAGAGCACGTCTTGCAGGATGCCTTGGGCCTTGGCAACGGCTTGCTCGATAATAGCGAGAAACGTCGGCGTGTCGGCGCTTTGCCCCCGCCGAATCAGCTCGGCAGCCAGCTTGATGTGGGACAAGGGATTGCGCACATCATGAGCCACCAGATGCAGGATAATTTCCTGAGAATCGTAGAGGCGCTTGAGCGAGGCTTGCAGCTCCTTGTGCTCGGTAGTGTCGATAAGGGTAGTATAGCCCAGGTCCTGCCCCTGGTCGGGAAACAGAATGGAGTGGACCTGGCACCAGAAGGAGGAGCCATCTACCCGCACCAGGCAGGTGTCTAGGGTGAAGTAGGGGAGCTTATGCGCCCATAGTTGCTCTTGCAAATGGTGCCAGTCGGCGCGGTATTGCGGGTGGGCAAACTCGAGGATGCGCCGCCCTTCGACCTGCTCGGCGTGCGTGCAGCCCAGCATGGCTACCAGGGCGGCGTTGGCCTGGCGAATGGTTAGGTCAGGGGCAATGATTTTCTGGCCCAGGGGCGAGTTCTCGAACACGGTGCGGAAGCGCACCTGGCTTTGGTCGGTTTGGTCGGCTGCGGGCTGCTGGTCGGCCCTGGCGGCTTGCTGGGCCTGCAGGTGCCGAATATGGTCGCGCAGGGCCTGGTTTTCGGCAGCAAGGGGATTGTCCGGCACAGGAAGCTCATCGGGGGAAGAAGGCGTCATCACAGCAGATAATCAAGGAAGTACGTAAGGTACGAGATACTGAGTTAGTAAGCCCCCAGACGTCGCCCAGCGTCAAATGGCGCGGGAGGCTCCGCGTGCGGCGGCCCGCTTTTTCAGGCTATTCTCTTATTGCGCAGGTAGCTCCAGTGCTGGCATTGGGCAATGTAGTAGCATCTTATTCGAGACACTGTGCTGTGAAAAAACTTTCCTATAAATGCGGGGCCGCGCAATGAGCAGCACCGTACCAAGCTGGCCCTCGGCGGCTACTTGCAGAATGCCTTCGGCCGGGCTGGCAGGCGGGCTGGCTGCCTTGGGCAATGCGCGATATCAGTACGGGTGCATGACATTGGTCATGGGAAGGCATTCGGCAATAACGCTGCCGCTGAATAGCTTATGCACCCAGCCGTGGCCCTGGTTGAGTAGTATCACCAGGTCAGCCGCCAGCTCGTCGGCCGCCAGCCAAATGCCTGATGCGGGGCGCGTATCCATCACCCGGTGCAGCGCGCTCTGGGTAAGCGCAGCGGCCAGTCCGCACTGCTGCACCGCCCGCCGGCCAGCGCCACCGCGCAACTCATCGCCGGGCGGCAGCACCGTGACGGGCGTAATGACGCAGGCCAACGCGCCTACCACTCCATTCAGCGGCGCGTGGCCGATATGCTGGTGCGCCTGCCCACCGAAGCGCCCGACGCCGATATTTACCTCTCGCGCGACGACATGGCGGCCTTGGTAGGTATGGCGCCCGAGTCGCTGATTCGCACCTTCAGCAAGTTTCGGCAGAGTGGCCTCATCGAGCTGCTGCCCAATACTATCCGGGTGGTGCAGCTCGATAAACTCCGGCAGACATCTTGGTAGGCTGGCTAGTTGTTAACCGCAGTCGTTATCTCCAGAATATCGCCGCATTTAACTGATATGGACTGGCTATTTTCAGCGAGTATAACCTAGGGAAAAGCAGGGCATTCGTTGAGCAAGCCGGTTTTCAGAGACGCTCGCCGACGGCGACAGCTCCTTTGTCGAGAAGCATTTCGACCTGCTGCCAGGCGCGCCGAAAGTGCTGGTTTCTTGCGCGGCGGGTGCTACCTCAGCCGCCGTGTTGCAGTGGTCGCGGCGGGTGCAGTCGCCAGCAGATGCGTTTTGAGAGGGAACTTGCCGGTTGAACCTTCAATTTTCCCACATGGCTGCTGCTCCTCCTTCCTTATCCACCCGCCCCGTCGCCTCCACCTCGGATACTAGCCCGCGCTACACCGCCGCCCTAAGCGCCGTAACGGTGCTGTTCTTCCTGTGGGGCTTCATCACCTGCCTCAACGATATCCTCATCCCGTACCTGAAGGCGATTTTCCAGCTCTCATTCGCCCAGGCCAACCTCATTAATCTCTGCTTCTTCGGGGCGTATTTTCTGATGAGCATCCCGGCGGGCAAGCTGGTGAGCCGTGTGGGCTACAAGCGCGGCATGCTGCTGGGCTTTGTGGTGGCGGCCATCGGAGCGTTTTTGTTTTATCCGGCGGCGGCCCAGCGGGCCTACGGGCTGTTTCTGGGCGCGCTATTCGTGCTGGCGTCGGGCATCACGCTGCTGCAAGTGGCGGCCAACCCCTATGTGGCCATTCTGGGGCCGCCGGCCTCGGCGTCGGCGCGGTTGTCGCTCACGCAGGCCTTCAATTCGCTGGGTGTTACATTGGCTCCAATTATTGGCAGCTATCTGATTTTGAATAACTTGCCCAAAGAGGCAAACGCATCTTTAGCTGATAAGATTGACGTCAGTGCGGTGCAAATTCCCTACTTAGCGATTGGGGGCTTACTGCTAGTCATTAGCTTCTGTCTGAGCAAAATCAACCTGCCTGTCATTGCGCATGCTGCTGCCGATGATACGTCGCTCGATGGTGTCCGTGCGTGGAACTATCGTCATCTGGTTTTGGGGGTGCTTGGCATCTTTGCATATGTAGGAGCCGAGGTAGCTATTGGCTCTCACTTGGTAAATTACTTTGCTCTGCCTGATGTGATGGGATACACGCCGGCGCAGGGCGGGCAAACACTCGCTTTTTATGGCCTGTTTGCCATGATTGGCCGCTTCGCCGGGGCGTATCTGCTCAACAAGATTTCGCCTACCAAGCTTTTGGCTTTCAACGCAGTGGGCGCGGTGGCGCTGGTGCTCATATCCATTAATACCACGGGCGCGGTAGCTATGTGGAGCCTGCTGGCCGTGGGCTTGATGAACTCGCTGATGTACCCCACCATTTTCACGCTGGCTGTGGCTGGGCTGGGCCGCCACACCGAGGAAGGCTCGGGCCTGCTGTGCACCGCCATTGTGGGCGGGGCGCTGGTGCCGCTGCTGTTTGGCACCATTGCCGACCACGGCGGGCTGCGCCTGGCTTTGTTGCTGCCGGTGGTGTGCTATGTCTACATCATGTGGTACGGGCTGCGCGGCAGCCGACGGGTAGCTTAGGGTAGGGCAGCCTGGGCATGGGCGGGTAGCGCAACGGTAAACGTGGAGCCGACGCCCACCTCACTGTGCACGGTGAGGGTGCCCCCCGCATTTTCCACGATGCGCTTGACCATGTACAAACCCACGCCCGAGCCTTCCACATGCGCGTGCAGGCGCTGAAACAGCGTAAATAGCTTTCTTTGCTGCTGCTCGCTCAGGCCCAGCCCATTATCCTGCACTTCCAGCACGATACTGCTTTCCGTGGAGTGGCACCGCAGCTGCACCTGGGGCACGCGGTTGGGGTGGCGGTACTTAATGGCATTGCTGAGCAGATTGTAGATAATGGAGCGCAGGTGCTGCGGGGCAAACTGCACCGCAGCACACGCTTGTATATCTACCACTAGCTGGGTGCTGGTGGCTTCCAGCATAGGGGCCAGGTCCAGGCGCACCGCTTCCACGATGGCCGCCAGCTCTACTACCTGGGCAGGCTCGGCGTGCACCTGTTGCAGGCGGGTGAGGTCGGTAAGCTGTGCAATGGTGAGCTGAAAGCGCTCGACCGACTCTTGCATCATGCCTAGCACCCGTGGCACCAGCCCCACCTGCTGCGCGGCGGTCGGGAGCTGCTTGCGCAGCAGTAGCAACAGCCCTTCGATATTGGCAATCGGCGCTTTCAGGTCGTGCGAGGCCGTGTAGATAAAGTTGTCCAGGTCGGTATTGGTGCGCATGAGCTGCGCATTGGTTGTGCGCAGCTCCTCGTTGGCCTGCGCGAGCTGCTGGCGGTTCAGTACCCGCACACTCACATCGGTGGCCACGATGGCGATGCCCATTACCTGTCCCTCCGCATTGGTGAGGGGTTGGTACACAAACTGAAAATAGACGGTCTCCTGCCGGCCGTGCCGATGCAACTGCACGGGCAGCTCCTCGGTCACAAACGGCTGGCCCGTGCGATACACCTCGCCCAGCAGCTCGGGAATGCCCTGGTTTACCACTTCCGGCAACACGGTAAGCAAGGGGTGGCCCAGCACGAGCGCCCGCTTGCGGCCCCACATCTCACACACGGCCGGATTGGCTACTTCCACCACGTACTCCGTACCCATTAGCAAGGCGATGCCCACGGGGGCCTGCTCAAAAATCGCGTGCAGCTGAGCCAAGCCGGCCTCGCGCTGCTGGCGTGCACGCACTTGCGCTGTTACGTCGTAGGCAAAAACCGACACGCCCATAATTGTCCCGTTTTCACGGTAAGCCTGGTACGTAAAGCTCATCCATTTCGTAGTCACCGGGCTGCCATCGGGGGCGGTAACGGTGTGCCGCACCTCCGTGCCCACGTAGGTTTCGCCCGTTTGGTACACCTGGTCGAGCAGGGCAGCGAAGCCTTGCGGCCCGGTTTCGGGTAGCGCCTCCAGCAGGGGCAGCCCCCGCAGCGGCCGGCCCGGATAAAGCGCTTCGTAGGCTTGGTTGACGTATTCGAACCGGTGGTCGGGGCCGCGCAGCAGGGCAATGACGGCGGGCGTCTGCGCGAATATCTGGTAAAAAGCCTCGCGCTCCTGTGCCCGGCGCTGCGCTGCCGCCAGTATTTCTTCCTGCAAGCGCTCGGCCCGCTGCCGCACCCGCACCTGCGCCGTGAGGTCGAGGGCAAAAACCAGCATCCCATCAATATGGCCTTGCGCATCGTAGCGCGCTTGCTGCACGTAGTGAAAGTAAAAATCGGCGAGCGGCCCGCCCGAATACTGGGCCAGCTTAATCAGGCCGCTGGGTTCTTCGTGGGTTTCGCCCGTGGCATATACCCGCTGCATCTCCTGCCACACGCGCTGGTCCCGAAATTCGGGCAAGGCCTCCAGCAGCGGCATCCCCAGCAGCGGCCGGCCCGGAAATATGTTCTGGAAGCGCGGATTCACCAGCTCAAATACCAGCGTGGGGCCGTCGAGCACGCAGATGGCCGCCGGCGCTTGCGCAAAGAAGCGCTCGAGCCGCTCGCGCCGTCGCTCGGCATCGGCACGGGCGGTATATGCCTCCTGAATGCCGGCCTTTACGCGGGCCTCCAGTTCTACATTCAGCTGTTGCGCCCGCCGGCGGGCCAGGACTTGCTCCGTTACCTCGGTTGCGGTGCTTAGCACCCCCATCGGCTGCCCCACCTCGTTGACCAAGGGCTGGTAGGATAAGTCAAAATAGGTGGTGACCAGCTGGCCATCCCGCTCCAGCTGCGCCTCTGCCTCGTAGCTCCGCACGGGTACCTGCGTGCGCATCACCTCGCGTAGCAGGTCGGCAAAGTGTTGTAGGTAGGGAAAGGATTCCAGCAGCGGCCGGTTTAGTACGTCGGGTGGCGAGCAACCCAACTGATGGCAAGCAGCTGGGTTAATCGCGACCACGCGCACTTCGGGGCCCGTGACGTAGGTAATAGCTACGGGCGCCTGCTCCACAATGGCCGCCAGCTGCTGGCGGCGGGTTTCGGCTTCGGCACGGGCCGCTTCCACCTCGCGGGTCCGGTCCTGCACGCGGGCTTCCAGCTCTTCGTTGAACCGTTGCAGCTGGGCGCGGGCGAGCACTTGTGCCGTTACGTCGAGGGCGAAAATAAGAACTCCATCCACCACCCCGTGCTCGTCGTAGCGCGCCTGATAGATATAATCCAGGTACCGGGTTTCCAGCTGTCCATCACCGGGGCGGGGCACTTGCCAAGGGCGCTCCCTGCCCGTATAGTTGACGCCCGTTTCGTACACCTCGTGCAGCCGGGCGGCAATGGATGGGTCGGCTGCCTGTGGGTGAGCAGCCTGCAAGGAAAGCCCATGCAATGGCTGGCCCGGGAAAAGGGCCTGATACTCGGGATTGACCAGCTCGTACACCAGCTCGGGGCCACCCAAAATACTAATGGCAGCGGGTGACTGCTCCACTAAGCGCTCCAGGCGGTGGCATTGGCGCTCGGCATCGGCGCAGGCCAGCCGTGCTGCGTGAGCGTCGGCGGCCAGCTTGTGGTTTAGCTGCTGTAGCTGACCGTGGGCGTGAACCAGCTGCTCGTTGCTTGCCCGCAGCTCCTCATTTGTGGCGCGCAGCTTTTCGTCCGGCTCCTGAATTTCGCTGAAGCTCACGACCAGCTGCGCCTCCGAGCGCTGGGCGGCTACCCGCCAGCGCGAGCCATCGGCGGCCACGTACTCGGGCGCAAAGTAGCCGGCTTCGCCCGACCAGAAGGTAGCGCGGCAAAAAGCAAACAAAGCCGTTTCCTGAGCTCCCGCAGTACCAAACAAGCCGGCTGGCTGGTCGGGTAGCTCCAGCAGCCGCTGGGCCACCGCACTGGCACCCAAGTAGCTCAGTGTTAGCAAAGTGGCGGGGTCATTCGGCGCATAGCCGGGCACCAGCTGGATGAGGCCGACTCCCAATGCATCGAGCATAGCATTGGGAAGAAAGAGCCCCGCCGGGGCCGGATAGACGGAGTAGGTCATAAGCCAGCCCAATGGTGCTAGTAGGCTACACTAAGCTACTACGTCTTATCCGGTTGCGGGTAGTTAGTCGGTCGGTGAGAAGCACTTGTGCACCAGCAACTGGCTTTGCCAATCCGCTGCGCTCAGCGCACAACCAGCTTGGTAGCCGCGCCATCGTCGGCGCGCAGCACGTACACGCCGGCCGCCAAGCCGGTCGTTTCGAGCTGGCTGGTAGCCGTGAGCTGGCGCACGATGCGGCCCGTGAGGTCGCGGAGCGTGCCCGATACGGGCCGGCTCAGCTGCACGGCCGCGCCCTGGCTGGGGTTGGGGTATACCAGTAGCGGCGCGGCAGCCTGTCCGGCGCGGGTGGCAGTGGGTGTGGTAGCCTGCACGCTGTACACGGCCACGGTGCTGCTCACTTCATTGGCTAGCAGCAACAAAGGCTGGCCGGTGGGGCTATCGGCGGCCGAGAGGAATACGAGGCCCTCCGGCCCCAGGTCGCCGGTACCGGTGGTAAGGCCGCGGTTGTTCATGTACAGCTCCAGCACCGGGGCGGCGGGGTTGTTGATATTGAACGCCATGACGCCGCCCACGCGCTCCATCGACACGAAGGCGTAGAGGTTGTTGCCGATGCGGCCGGTGGTCACGCCCTCCGGCTCGGGGCCTTTGTCGTCCGAGCGGTTTTTGCGGGTGGGCACCTCGCCGTAGGTGTTGCTGGCGTTGAAGATAGCCCCGTAGGTAGCGTCGGTGGCGGTCACGCGCTCCAGCAGGTTGCCGCTGTCGTGCACTTCGGCCCCGGTGGTGGCATTGAAGATGCTGAACGAGCGCCCACCATAGACATACACCTCGTCGAAGTCACCATCGCCGTCGGTGTCGCCCAGCTTGTTGGTTACGTTGAGACGACCTAGCACATTGCTGTTTTTCAATAAGTTGGCGTAGGGAAATGCCGTAGCATCGAGCGCGTAGCCGGTGGCCCCTAGGCGCACCACCTCGCTAAAGCCAGTGTAGTCGCGCGAATCGCCCTCATTAGCGGTCAGCAGGTACGAAGTGCCGTTTACCTCAAAAGCCGCGATGGCATCGGGCTGGCGCATGCCCTTGACGGGCCAGTTGGCAATGAGCACATCGCTGGTTTGGTCGGAGGCATCGATGCCGTGGCCGGGCTGGCTTAGGTCGCTGTAGCCCACCGGCCGCAGGCCCGTAAACTGCTTGGTAGCCAGGTCGAGCACCGCGATGGCGTTGTTCTCCTGCAAAGTGATGTAGGCCGTTTGCGAGTTGGCGCTCACGGCCACGTACTCAGGCTCCAAATCCTGGGCCACCGTGCTGGGCGAGGCCGCCAGCCCGCCGTAGATGCGGATGCCCTGCGCCCGCAGCGCGGCGGCCTGGCTGGTGTAGCCGCCAAAGCCCACCGTGGTC
>CAXUKA010000037.1:0-28453 GCA_964251335.1 uncultured Hymenobacter sp. | reverse complement strand
AAATGCGCGAAACCGTGGAAGTGGAGAAGGCCCGCCAGCTCTTCAAAAAGGAGCTGGACTGGATGCGCCGCATGCCCCAGGCCCGCGGCACCAAGCAAAAAGCCCGCATCGACGCCTTCTACATCACTAAGGAAAAGGCCAGCACCAACCTCAGCAAGCAGCAGCTGGAGCTGAGCGTGAAAACCACCCGCCAGGGCGGCAAAATCATCGAAGCCGACAGCCTGAGCAAGAAGTTTGGCGACAAGGTCGTGATGGATGATTTCAGCTACGTGTTCAAGAAAAAGGACCGTATCGGGCTGGTCGGGCCGAATGGTGCGGGCAAGTCTACCTTGCTCAACATGCTGACGGGCAAGCTTCAGCCCGACAGCGGCACCGTGGACGTGGGCCAGACTACCGTATTCGGCTACTACACCCAGACCGAGTTGGAATTTGACCCCTCGCAGCGCGTGATTGATATTGTGAAGGAGGTGGCCGAAGTGGTGGAGCTCGCCAACGGCGACGTACTCACGGCCAGTCAGTTTCTGACGCTGTTTCTCTTCCCGCCGGCCCAGCAGTACACGCTGGTGAGCAAGCTGAGTGGTGGCGAAAAGCGCCGCTTGCAGCTACTGCGCGTGCTGGTGAAAAACCCCAACTTCTTGATTCTTGACGAGCCGACCAACGACCTGGACCTGGGCACGCTCAACATTCTGGAAGACTTCCTGCTGCACTTCTCGGGCTGCCTGCTCATCGTGAGCCACGACCGGTACTTCCTCGATAACTTGGCCGAGCACCTCTTCGTGCTGGAGCCGGGCGGCAAGGTGCTCAACTTCCCTGGCAACTACACCGACTACCGCGACTACCTGGCCGAGCGCGAAACCGAAGCCGCTCTCGAAGCCGAGGAAAAGGCCGCTAAGGCGGCCCGCGCTGCTGCCAAAGTAGCCGCCGCTACGCCAGTAGCAACGGCCCCCGCGCCTGCTGCTCCGCCCAAGCGCCGCGCCAGCTTTGCCGAAAAAAAGGAGTTTGAGCAATTGGAAAAAGATATTGCCGCACTCGAAGCCGAAAAGGAGCAGCTGGTGGCTAACCTTGCCACCGGCCAAGGCTCGCGCCAAGACCTCATCGCCTGGCCGGCCCGCCTGCAAGCCGTCGATAAAGACCTGGATGCTAAAGGTGAGCGCTGGCTGGAGCTGAGCGATTTCATTTAGCCTAAACAGCAAGCTAACAGCACTAAAAAAGCGGGCTTTCCCTGATGGGAAGCCCGCTTTTTTAATGGCAGACAGGTAGACGTTACCGCCGCTGGTGCGTCTGCACAAAGTCGATTGGCACCTGCCGACGGCCTACCGGAGCCAGTATTTGCAGGCCATCGGCTTGGTCGAAGCGCGGCAGGTACACGTAGCCGCGCACCTGCTGGCCGGGCTGAAGCACCACGCGGCGCAAGGCGTACTGGCTGAGCATATCGGCGCGCTGGGCCATTGCCCCGGCCGTGGCCGCATGGCGCACACGGTTGGAGCTGGAAACGGCGTTGTATACCCAGGCTACTTCGTGGATGGCGGCCCGCGTCTGGGCTTGGCCGTAAGTTTCGTAGCGGCGGCTAACGCTGGCAATGTCGGTGCCCAAGGCCACCGCAAACAGTGCCACGCCCACCCAATCGGGGCGGCTGGCCTTGGCAGCTTCGTGGCTAGCGCCATTTTGGAGCTGCGCTATTTGTGGCTCGGGGTCGAGGGCGGGCAGTGGGGCGGTTGGCAGCGCGGGCCACGCCGCCTTTTGGGTGGCGGCGGCTACGGCGGCAGGCACCCGCTCGCCGCGCTTCACGCGCTGGATGGGCGGCTGCACATCGGCCACACGCACGGGAGCGTAGGCAAAAGCGGTGGGCCTAATTTCGACCGGGCGCGGTGAGTCGTTGCGGTACTCGGCGTCGAATACCAGATAGTCGGGCTCGTAGCCCAGAAATTTTATGTGCAGCGCTACGCTATCGGCTGTAGCTTCAGCAGCGCGTTGGCCGCTGGCAAATAGCGTGTGCGGCGTGGCGGGCTGCACCGCCAGCAAGTAAGTGGGCGCACAGCTGGTGGCAACCAGCGCCAGCAACGAAGCCAACAGGCCGCAGGGGTAGCTAATAAGCATAAGCCAAGAGGAAAAGCAGTAGACTCAGGCGGAAGATGCCAACCGCCCGCCAAAGGTTGCCTAGGCAATATAGCAATTACCAAATTCTCCTCTACATCTGCTTGGCATCGGTTCAGCAAAGCCGCAGCTTTTTTGCCTGCACAAGGAACACCACCAACATATCGCCTCCTCAAAACCAACCAATTATTAGCAAACTCCAGCCGATATCAGCGCGCTGGCGCACGGCCTTGTAGCGCAGCAATACGCAAATGCACATCGTCATTGACGGGCATTTGCGTATTGCTGCCAAGTAAGGCAGCCAGCTTGGCCACTGCGCTAGAAGCCTAGGCCTTCCACAACTCGTGCTCTTGGCCTTTGGAGGTCGTGAGCACAAAGCGGGCGGGGTTGGGGCGCAGTACGAGGCGCACGCGGCCGGGGTATTTTTCAGAGTCAATCCACACGCCGTCTTCCTTTTGCGGGGTGAGGGTGGCGGGCAGGTAGGCGGTGGGCAGCAGCACGTCGGTATCCGACTTGAGCTCGGCGTGGACCTTCTCCAGGGCGGCTTCGAGGTCGGGGCCGTAGTCGTCGTTGAAGTCGTCTTCGAGGTCGTGCAGGGCTTCCTCCACGTCGTCGTAGCGGGCGTCGTCGTAGGTCAGAATTTGCAGCTCAGCTTTTTTCTCAATCAGGGCCAGAAGGGCTTTGTTCAGGTCGGCGGCGTTCATGGGGCAGGCGGCAGGCGCGGGGTAAGGAGACGAGGTAAAGCGCAAAAATGCACCCGAAATGGCAATTACCCTACCCCACCACCCCAACCGTGTGCCCAGCCAGGCCGTTTAGCGGGGCTATGTCTACCTCTTATTTGCTGGCTGGCGCTGTACTACTGGCGCTGGGTTTTGCTTTTTACCGCTACCTCACTGCCGATGCCCGGCAGCGTCAGCGGGCGCTCGCCGCGCCTTTTCCGGCAAGCTGGCGCACGCTACTCACTGAGCATGTGGCCTTCTACGATGGCCTGGAGGCCGCCGAGAAAACTCGTTTTGAACAGGCCATGCAGCTGTTTCTGGCCCGCACGCGCCTCACCGGCATCCAGACCGAAGTAGACGACCTCACGCGGGTGCTCACGGCAGCAGCGGCCGTTATTCCGGTGTTTGGTTTTCCGGGTTGGGAATATCCGACGCTGCACGAGGTGCTGATAGTGCCCGATGCCTGGCAGCTCGAAACCAAGCCCGACCAGGAAGTGCAGCCTTTGCAGGGTACGCTGCTGGGCTCGGTGCAAGGCTTCCAAGGTTCGCAGTACATGCGCCTGAGCAGGGCGGCACTAGTGCAGGGCTTTGCCGATGCCGAAGACCGACACAACGTGGGCGTACACGAGTTTGCCCACCTCGTAGACGAGGCCGACGGTCAGATAGACGGCGTGCCCAGCGCCGTGCTGCCGCCCGCTTTGCGCCAGCCCTGGGCCGAAGTGATGCACCGCGAACTGGCCGCCATTCGGGCCGGAGATTCTGACATTGACCCCTACGGCGGCACCAACGAGGCCGAGTTTTTTGCGGTGGTGAACGAGTATTTTTTCGAGCGCCCCGAAAAATTGCAGGAGCATCACCCCGAGCTATTCGACCTACTGAGCCAGGCCCTGCACCAGCACCCTGAGCAAACGCTTGGTGCCCGCCCCGGCCACCTCGACCCGCGCCAGTGGCTGCGCCAGCTGCGGGCCAAGAAGAGCCTGCTAGGCCGCAATTCGCCCTGCCCCTGCGGCTCGGGCAAGAAGTACAAAGACTGTCATTTGGCGGCTTAGTAGCGGCGGTTTTGAGGCGAGCCAGCTGGCTGTTGCCCCGATTGCAGCTTTGGTTAGATATTGCGCTCGCCTATGAAAATCTTACTACTCTTTTCCTTACTATTCAGCACGTGCCTTGGCGTGCGGGCACAGGACTATTACCTCGACCTTAGCCGCCAGCGGCTGACTGTGCCCGACCGCAAGGTGGCTGTAGACCAAGTATTGGATGGCCGACACGATAACCTACCCATCGGCTACGTGTACCGGGGCCTAAGCAATAACAACCCGCTGACCGTGACGTTTCGCCACGGCATCGGGGCTGAGTTTACCGCATTGATACACAGCCGGCTGCCGGCCCGGCCTACCGACTATCGCGTGGTATTGTGCGTGCGGCAGCTGCATGTGAACGAGCAGCACACTCAAGACATCGACATAGGCGAGGCCTATCTGAGCATAGATGCCTACATGCATCAGCCCGATGGCTACCATTTTCTGCAAAGCATTGGCTCACACGTTATTACTGGCGAAAGGGATGTAACACACTTACACGCTAGCCACGTTGCGCAGCTGCTGAGCTACACCCTGAGCCAGCTATCCACGCAAGCCGATTGGGAAACCGCCCTTTCCCAACCGGCTCGCACACTAGCCCAGCTACCTGCCGATAAGCCCGTGGCCTTGCCAAGCCGCGCCGAACGCGAGCCCCTGCCCCCCATTTTGCGCGAGGTGCCGCGCCGGGGTATCTACCGCAGCTTTGCGCAGTTTTTGGCTAACCAACCCGATACGAAACAAGCTTTTCGCCTCGATACGGTGCAGCCGCAGCTGCGCAGCTATCTGGCTTTGCGCGAGTGGAACCGCGTACCGTGGGTGCAGCCAGTGGTAGCTACTGCCCCAGGCAAGTGGGAGGTACCGGCTGATATCTGGGGGTTTTCAGATGGACAGAATTTATTTGTGCGGCACGAAGAGCATTTCTTTCCGCTGCTGCGCCAGGGTCGTTTTTTCACCACGGTAGGCAACGCCCCTCTTGATAATCAATTTATTGACCCAAACCGGACGCAACCTGACATCATACTAGCTCTCTCCAGCCCATCCAGCGTATCGGATATACCGGTGGGCTACGCCGTCGATATGCACTCGGGCGAGTTGGAGCGCTACCCTGGTTTGCATGCCCCCACCCGTCCCGATACGGCTTTCGTGTACGTGTACCGCCCGGCGCGAGCAGCAGGGCCGCCCGTGGTACAGGTGTGGCTAAATGGCAAGCAGGCCGGCGCGCTGCGGCCAGGCGAATACCTAGAGTTGCCCTGGCCCTACTACGCTACGTTGTTTAGCCTGTGCCTCATCGATGAAAGCCAAGGCAGTGCCTGCCAGCACCTGATACCCGACGTGACGCGGCCCAATTTCCTGCGCGTCACCTTCAGCCCCGAAGCACCTCTCTGGCAATGGGTTACACCCGAGCAGGGCCTGTCCGACCTTGATGAGCTGGACAAGCGGCGGGGAATCAATCGGTAAACAGTTGCTGACGCTGCACATAGCGCCAATTGGTGGACGCTACCAGCAAGGCATGAGGCCCTCTATGACGGCGGATGCAAGAGGCTAAGGCATTGTTTCCGGCTTGCTTTTAGGCTCGCAAAGCAGTTAGCTTGCCTACTATACTATGCCTGCTTTGCGCCTACGCCTGTACCGGCATTTTTCGACGCTACCCGATTCGCGGGCGCTGCTATCGCTACTGCGCATGCACGCCGTGGAGTTTGAAACCCGCTACGAGCGAGGTGAAGACTACGGGCGAGGTGGCCACGAACCGGACCGGCTGGAAGTATGGATATACTCAGACGATTACGAACAAGTGAAACAGTGGGAGAATGCCCTTACCCCTGAGCAGGCACTCGCGCTGGCTGAAAACTATCTGCTTATCTCTTTCTCCGACGACGAGTTGCGGGAGATTGTCGCACAGGCCGCTGAGTATCCGACTGAGGCGGCAGCAGCCAAGCATATTTTGCTTGAGCGCAAGCCCTACCCTAGCACAGAAATACTAGCGCCGACGCCACCTGCTCAGTCGCCCAGTACATTATCAAACGCACTGGGCAAGTTACCAAGCAAGTGGCTGATTGGCTTGTTGGTACTAGCCGCAGCCTACTTCGCGGTTTACCTGCTGCTTACGTAACCTGCTACTCCAATTCCTTGGCCGGGTCCCAATACAGCTTGTCAAACTCCACCACCGTGTCGTCTTCCACGCGCACGCCTTCCTCTTCCAGCCTTTCCTGCATGGCAGTGGGTGTGGGAAAGTGATGGCGACCCGAGAGTTGCCCCAACCTATTCACGACGCGGTGGGCGGGCACGGGCGCATCACCCTGGCGCGTGAGGGCGTCGAGGTTGGCGGCCATGAGCGCGTAGCCTACGGTGCGCGCTCCGCGCCCGCTGCCCAGGTAGCGGGCAATGGCCCCGTAGCTCGTGACACGGCCTGCTGGAATAAGACGCGTGACTTGGTGCACATCGTGGAAGAAATTGCGCTCTTCGGGGGGCGCGGCGGGCGGCGGGGCAACGGGCTTTTTCATAAACGGAAAGTAATGGCTGACTAGTGCAACGTTGGCCAGGTAGGTGCGTCCTTTGCTGTTGCTGAACCCAAAGTTTACGTGGGTCGTTGTCGGAAACTACAACGGGCCGCGTAAAAAGCCAGTTTTTAGCTGAGCAGCAAGTATTTATTTTGCTACTTGGTTAGCCAGTTGGCCCGTCCATCTCCTTCTCTATTCTATGCGCTTTTCGACTCCGGCTTGCCTATCGTTGGCCTGCGGAACCCTGGCCCTACTGGCCGCCTGCCACGCCAAACCCGACGAAGCCAAAGGCGGCGGCAAAGACAAAGATGGTAAAAAGAACAACGGCCCCGCCCTGGTCGATGTGCTCATTGCCCGCCCGTCCTCCGTCAGCGACTCTGTCGAGGCCAATGGCACAGTGGTTGCCAACGACTTTGTGGAGCTGCACCCCGAGGTAAATGGCCGCCTCACCGACCTCAACGTGCAGGAGGGCCAGCGCGTGGCCAAAGGCACCATCATCGCCCGCATCAACGA
Organism: uncultured Hymenobacter sp.; assembly: GCA_964251335.1. Lineage (GTDB taxonomy): Bacteria > Bacteroidota > Bacteroidia > Cytophagales > Hymenobacteraceae > Hymenobacter. The sequence continues at coordinate 21,553 of CAXUKA010000037.1, read as the reverse complement.
TGCCGACCTGCGCGCTCAGCTTCAGAAAACCACGGCCGTGCTGAAAGTATCGCAGCTTTCGGTAAGTCGATTAGAAAAGCTGTTGAAAGTGCAAGGCGTAAACCAAGCCGACTACGACTTGGCCGTGAGCCAGGTCCAAAGCGGCCAGGCTGATGCTGCCTACACGCAGGCCATGATTGCCAAAACGGTGGTGCGCGCCCCTTTCACGGGCGTGCTGGGCTTGCGCCAGGTGAGCCCCGGTGCCTACGTGACGCCCGCCACCATCATCGCCACCTTGCAGGCCGACGACAAACTGAAAGTCGATTTCACCCTGCCCGAAGCCTACAATGCACTAGTGAAACCGGGCTCGAAAGTGACGGTAAACTTTGCTGGTAACCCGCCTCGCCGCTATCCGGCCACCGTGCTGGCCCTCGAAAGCCAGATTAACCAAACTACCCGCAACCTGACCGTGCGCGCCACGCTGCCAGCCGGCACGCAGGTAAGCCCCGGCACTTTTGCCCGCGTGCAGGTGCCTACCGGCGCGGCCCGCCGCAGTGTGCTACTGCCCACCAACGCCATTATGCCCGGCGATAAATCCGACCAAGTGGTATTGGTGAAACATGGCAAAGCCGTAATGCAGGATATAAAAACCGGCGACCGCCAGGACGATAAAATTGCCGTTATCAGTGGCTTAGCTACCGGCGATTCGGTGGTAACGAATGGGGTATTGTTTACGCAGCCGGGTAAGCCGGTGAAGGTGCGGAGTGTGAAGTAATTGAATTGATATAAAAACGTCTGTCATGCTGAGCGCAGCAAAGCGGAGTCGAAGCATCTTGGCTGGGGTACTAACTCCCTAGCGCAAGCAACGAAGCGGCCAAGATGCTTCGACTCCGCTCTGCTGCGCTCAGCATGACGAACAGCTTTTACAGTTATAGCAAATGAACATATCCGAGCTATCCCTCAAGCGGCCCGTATTAGCCACGGTTTTCAACCTGCTGCTCATCCTGTTCGGGGCGGTGGGCTTCTCCTTTCTGGCGCTGCGCGACTACCCGGCCATCGACCCGCCGATTATCAGCGTCACGACCTCATACACCGGGGCGAATGCCGACGTTATTGAGAACCAGATAACTGAGCCGCTGGAAAAGCAGATTAACGGCATTCCGGGCATTAAATCCATTACGTCCAGCAGCTCGCTGGGGTCGAGCAATATCACGGTCGAGTTCAACCTCGACGTGGACTTAGAGGCCGCCGCCTCCGACGTGCGCGACAAGGTGGGCCAGGGCGTACGCTCGCTACCGCAGGACATCGACGCGCCGCCGGTAGTGGCTAAGTCGGATGCCAACTCCGACAACATCCTGATTCTAGCCGTGCAAAGCCGCACCAAGAACCTGATGGACCTCAGTGACTTTGCGGAAAACAACCTGCAACAGCGCTTCCAGACCATCGACGGGGTGTCGGCCATCAACATCTTCGGGCAGCAGCGCTACTCGATGCGCCTCTGGCTCGACCCAGCCAAGATGGACGCCTTTCAGGTGTCATTCACGAACGTGCAAACGGCCCTGAATGCGGAAAACGTGGAGGTGCCAGCTGGTAAAATTTACGGTGGCAGCACTGAGCTGACTATTCGCACAATGGCGCGATTCACTACCGAAGCGCAGTTTCGCAACCTCATCTTGCGCGAAGATGCCAAGGGCATCGTGCGGCTCGGCGACGTGGCCCGCGTGGTGCTCGGCCCCGAAAGCTATGAGCAGGCCTGGAAGGTAAACGGAGCCTACGCCGTGGGCCTCGCCGTGGTGCCGCAGCCGGGCTCCAACTACGTGCAGATTGCCGAAGAATTCAACAAGCGCCTCGCCGAGGTGCAGAAGGAGAACAAGTCCGATATCCAGATGCGTGTGCTGACGGACAACACCAAAATCGTCCGTAGCTCTATCGACGAAGTAGAGGAAACGCTGCTCATCTCTTTCGGGCTGGTGGTCGTGGTGATTTTCTTCTTCTTCCGCAACTGGCTCACGGCGCTACGCCCGCTCATTGACATTCCTATCTCGCTGATAGCTACGTTTTTCATAATGTACCTGGCGGGCTTCACCATCAATATTTTGACCCTGCTGGGCATCGTGCTAGCCACGGGCTTGGTAGTGGATGACGGTATTGTGGTGACGGAGAATATCTTCCGCAAGCTGGAAGAAGGCATGGACATCAAGCGGGCGGCGCTGGAGGGCAGTAAGGAGATTTTCTTCGCCGTTATTTCCACGTCGCTCACGTTGGCGGTGGTGTTTTTGCCGGTGATTTTCTTGCAAGGCTTTACTGGGCGACTGTTCCGCGAGTTTGGGGTGGTAGTGGCTGGCGCCGTGCTGATTTCGGCCTTTGTATCGCTCACCATCACGCCGGTGCTCAACGTGGTGCTGCACCGCGAAAGCGATAGTAAGAGTGGCAGCGGCCACGGCAAGTTTTACGACGCCACCGAGCCGTTTTTCCAGGGCATGGAAAGCTGGTACGGGCGCATCGTGGGCGGCTTTCTGAAAGTGCGCGGCTTGGCCTGGGTAGTGGTGGCGGCCTGCGCGGGCCTCATTTACTTCATTGGCAAAGGCTTGCCTACCGAGCTGGCCCCACTCGAAGACCGCAGCAGCGTGCGCCTAACCTTGACTGGGCCGGAGGGCATGAGCTTCGATGCCATGTCGAAAGTGGCCGATAAAGTGGCTGCCTTCGTGACAGACTCGGTGCCCGAAACTGACTTCGTATTTGCCCGCACACCCGCTGGCGGCAGCGCCAACTCAGCGCAGGTGCGCGTAGGCCTGGTGCCGCCCGACGAGCGCAAGCGCTCGCAGGACGACATTGCCAAGTACTTGACCAAAAAGGTTAAGCGCTTCAACGACGCCCGCGTATTCGTGGTGCAGGAGCAGACCATTGCCGTAGGTTCGGGCGCTAAGAGTGGCCTACCGGTGCAATTCGTGCTGCAAAACACCGACCTCGACCGCATTCGGGAGGCACTGCCTAAGTTCCTGGCGGCAGCACGGCAAGACCCGACCTTTCAGAACGTCGATGCCAACCTCAAATTCAACAAGCCCGAGGTACAGCTAACGTTTGACCGCCTGAAAATCCGCGACTTAGGCTTGACCACGCAAGACGTGGTAGCCGCCGTGCAGGGTGCCTTTGGCGGGCGGCGCATGGCGTACTTCCTGCTCAATGGCCGGCAGTATCAAGTAATCGGACAGGTAGACCGCAACTCGCGTAGCGCCCCCAACGACATCAGCCGCCTCTATGTCACCAATAGCCGGGGCGAGAGCATTCCGCTTTCGGCGGTAGTGCATCAGGTTGAAAACTCCAATCCCTCAACGCTTTATCACTTCAACCGCCTAAAAGCGGCTACCCTCTCGGCGCAGCTGGCTGAGGGCAAAACGGTGGGCGATGGTGTGAAAGCCATGCAAGCCATCGCTGATAAGGTACTGGATAACAGCTTCCAAACGGCGCTCACCGGCTCGTCGCGTGACTTCGCCGAAAGCTCGGGCAATACGGCCTTCGCCTTTATGCTGGCGCTGGTGCTGATTTACTTGCTGCTGGCGGCGCAGTTTGAGAGCTTCCGCGACCCGCTTACTATCCTTATTACGGTGCCGCTGGCTTTGGCGGGTGCGCTGCTGAGTTTGTTCGTAATGGGCCAGACGCTCAACATCTTCTCGCAAATCGGGATGATTATGCTTATTGGTCTGGTGACGAAAAACGGTATTCTCATCGTGGAGTTTGCCAACCACCAGCGCGACACTGGCCTGCCTCTGGCCGAAGCCGTGCGCTTGGCGGCGCAGCAGCGCCTGCGGCCTATTTTGATGACCTCACTGGCTACGGCGCTGGGTGCATTGCCCATTGCGTTGAGCTTGGGAGCAGCTAGCACCAGCCGCAAGCCACTGGGCACCGTGATTGTGGGTGGCATTATGTTCTCCTTGATTTTGACGCTGTTAGTTATCCCAGCCGTGTACACATTTGTGGGTAAGGAGCGCAAGCCGGAGGCTGCGGGAGAAGAAGAGTTGACGCCAGCCCACGAACCAGCCGAAGTAGTTGCCTAGCTACGATGAACTTACACTGTCATGCTGACGAAGGAAGCATCTTGCTCGCTTCGTTACCAACATCAAGAAGTTACTGCACCACGCAAGATGCATCCTTCGTCAGCATGACGGATGATTGTTTGCTATCCTTCATGAAACCTCTGTTTATCAGCCTCGGGCTACTCAGCCTCGGCCCTGCGGCCCTGGCCCAAACGACGCCCGCTGTGCCCGCGCCCACCACGGAGGCGGCCCCGAAAGTGCCGACGCTCACGCTGCACGACGCGCTGCAAACGGCCCTCAAAAACAGCCTCGATATTCAAATTAGCCAGAATAACGTGGAGGTGCAAAGCCTGCAAAACACGCTGGGCTTTGCGGGCGGGCTGCCTTCGGTGGCGCTATCGGGCAGCAACAACGTGGTGATTAACAATACTCGGCAGGAGTTTAACACCGGCGACCCGCGCCAGGCTACCGGTGCCCGCTCGACGCAATATGCGGGCGGCCTGGCGGGCTCGTACTTGCTGTATAACGGCGGCTACGTGGTGGCCAACCGCAAGCGGCTTGATGAACTTCAGAAAATCAGCGAGTTGCAGCTCAACTCAACGGTGCAGAATATTCTGGCCGATGCCAGCCTGAAATACTACGCCGTGGTGCAGCAGCAGCGCTACATCCGTACGCTGGAGGCTTCGGTGGAGGTGTCGCGCCAGAAGCTGCGCCTTATCGATGCCCGCCAGGCGGTGGGCCTCGCCAATAATGCCGACCGCTTTCAGGCCCAGCTCGACCTGAATGCCCAGCTGCAAACCCAGAAGCAGCAGGCGCTGGCCGCCGAGCAAGCTAAAGCCGACCTGCTCCGCGCCCTCACCCTCGACCTGAACACGCCGATTGCCTTGGAAGATACTATTCCGGTAGACCGCAACCTGCGCTGGGCCGACCTCGAAACCGCCCTGCAACGCAACCCTGCCCTACTGGCCGCCGAGCGTCAAGTACAAGTAAATGAGCTACTAGTGCGCGTGGCCCAGGCCAACCGCTACCCCGCCCTGGGCTTGAATGCGGGCGCAAACTTCGCCCGCAGCCAAAACGCCGTGGGCACCACGCTCTTCAACCAAAGCTATGGGCCGTATGCTGGGCTCGGCATCGCGCTGCCTATTTACACTGGCGGCGTGAATAAGCGCTTGGTCGATGTGGCCCGTGTGAATACCAAAACCGCTGAATTACAGAGCTTGGCGCTGCAAAAAAACTACCAGCTCAACGCTCGCAAAGCCTGGGAAGCCTATGAGCAAACCTTGGTTTTGGTCGATAATGCTGAGCAGAACTATACCACCGCCCGCAAGCTGCTCAAGCTCATCCAGATGCGATTGGATGCTGGCCTATCGACCCTGGTCGATGTGCGGATAGCCCAGCAAAGCTTCGAGGATGCTGGCTACCGGCTGGTAAACTACCGCTACAACGCCAAGTCTGCCGAGATTACGCTGCGGCAGTTGGCGGCGCTCCTCACGCCGTAAGCAAGTAGCGTGAACTCTGCGAGTCCACGCTACTTGCTTAATCCAGCTTCTAGTCGCACAATGTCGGCAAGTCGGGCTGGCTGGCAAAATCCAGCATTTGCTCTAATTGCGAGAGTGTTATACGGTCAGTAGACAACTCCAGCTGAGCCAATTCAGCCCGGTGAACCCACCGCACGCCGGCCGTTTCGACGGTGTTTTCTTGAATAGTGCCGCCCACCACGCGGCACAGCACGAAGGCCTTGTACACGTACCACGGCTGCGGTGGGTGCGGGTGTTGCTTCTTATCGAATAGGGCCAGCAGGCGCACGGCTTCGGTTTCGAGGCCGGTTTCTTCGCGCACTTCCTTCACGGCCACTTCGAAAGGCGTGTGGCCCACATCGGCCCAGCCGCCGGGCAGCGACCAACGGTTGGCATCCATTTTCTCTTGCACCAGCAGTATCTCATCGGTGCCTCGAAACAACACGGCCCGGATATCGACTTTGGGGGTTGGGTAGCCAGTTTCGGTGGCAAACAGTGTGTCGAGCAACGCCACAGGTTGGCCCGTGAGGCCCGCCATCATTTGCAAGCTGAGGGCGTGCACCTCGGCATAGCGCTCGGCATCGAAAACGTTGGAGGAATACGCTAGGCCGGCCTGCGCCAAGGCTTGCAGCCGCTGGGCGATGCTTAGCCAATCGGTAGTGCTTGTTGCGTCAGCCGGTTTTTGGGGGGAAGCCATTCGGAAAGGGGAAGTAACCAGAAGTACTTGGCAGCAGAAGAGAAGCTGGTCAGCTTTTTACTGCTGAGCATATGGTAAAAGTAGTGCGATTATTCCGCTATGGATAGCCTCATAGGCTTTTTAACGCCCGTTTTAGTATGATAATTATTTTTTGTTGAATTTTATTTATAAAAAATACTGTTTAACACTTCACCCTCGCTAATCGACAAGGGGAAGCTGATGCCGCCGAGCTAAACTGGAGGCAGAACTATTGACAAAATCGATGGATAGAATCCGATTACTTAGCTGCGGCCTGATGGCTATGACGGGCTGGGGCACCACGCATCTACAGGCCGAACTACCCACTAACCTAGTAACATTTGCGCGTTTTTTTGCCCCGCTTCGGGCCGCGTATCGGGCAGTGGCCCGGCCCATTGTCCGCAAACAAACTCCCATCTACACCGTGACGGCCACCGCCTACGAAGCCATTGCCGGCCAAACCGATGCCGAACCCTTCGTGACGGCCGACAACTCGCGCATTCCCAAAGGCTATAGCAGCCGCACGCGCTGGCTGGCTCTCTCCCGCGATTTACTACGGCCTTGGGGCGGCCCCTTCGCTTTTGGTGATACGGTACGCGTGCGCGGCGTGTCCCCGAGCCTCGACGGTGTGTACACGGTGCACGATACCATGGCGCGCCGCCACCGCCGCTGCCTCGACGTGCTGGTGCATCCGCGTGAGCACGTTGACCTGTTTAAGGCCGGCGCGAAGTTGCAGCTGGCTTCGCTATAGCGACTGCTGCGGCTAAGGTTTGCACTGAACTTCCAGTAGCCCTCCACTCGTTAGGGCTGCTACGCTGGTCGCTCCCCGACTCAGCAAACCCAAGCTGCCGGGTATAATTGGCGGCAGGACCAACTAGAAGCAATTGCTTAAATCCACCTCAGTAAACCGCCGCTTAGCTAGCAATAAAGCTTTAGCAATAAGCCTTTTTCACCGGCTTATCTCTCCAAAAAAGCTGAGCTGGCCGGCGCTCGCGACTTTGCTCCTAGTGCTACTTGGTACCGCTGCGGCGCGTACCGCCGCTACGCGCAAAACTGCTACTACCAATGCAGTTTACACCGTGACGGCCACCGCTTACGAGGCCGTGGCGGGCCAGACCGACAGCAAGCCTTTTATTACGGCCGACAATTCGCGCATTCCGCACGGCTATGGCAGCCACACGCGCTGGCTGGCGCTTTCGCGTGATTTATTGCGGCCCTGGGGCGGCCCTTTTGATTTTGGCGACAAGGTGCGGGTCGAAGGCATGTCGCCCGCCCTCGACGGCGTGTACACGGTGCACGACACCATGAACCGCCGCTACCGCCACCGCCTCGATGTGCTGGCGCACCCCCGCGAGCACCTGAACTTGTCGCGCCCCGGCGTCAAGCTGAGTCACGTTGGCTCTTCCCGCGCAAGCAGTACGGCTGCTCGCAAGCGCTCGCACTTGGCAGTCGCACCCCGGCTGCACAAAGCTCAGCCGCACCTTGTAGTAGTGCAAAAAGCCAAAAAGCAGACAGCCAAACGCCGCAATCAAGCCAAGGCACTGGCAAACGACACCAAACAAGCTACCCGCACCGCCAAGCGGAAGCCGCAGGTTCGTCGCCCAGTTGCACTGGCCCGCCATAAAACCCGTGTGGCTAAGCAGCTTACCGCTTCGTCGAAGCACTTACACCGGCGGCTACCTACCAAGTCATTGGTAGCCAGCCGCTGAGAAGCCTTGTTTCATTTTGGGGCACGCTTTGCCTACGTATTGTCGCGGAAGCTCAACGCTACGCTGCTGCCGCATGCGCCCAATAGTCTAAAAAAAATGCTATATATTGGGCGGTAAAATTCCAATGTATATATAGTACTTAATCCTATTCTCCCTGCTAGCTACACCAATGGCTGAACTCTACCCGCTAGTTGATACTCCCACTTTTGGTATTGCCCACGACCGCGAGCAGCAGTGCTTGTACGTTACGTGGGAAGGGCCGCACAACCCAGCTTCCTCCAAGGCCAATTGTGCCCTGATTCTGAAATACGTCTTGCAAACGCAGGCACCCTACATCCTCAATGACAGCAGCTTAGTACTAGGCGGCTGGAACGAAGTCACGGGGTGGCTGAGCAATGCCTTTTTCCCCGCGCTGGCCGACGAAGGGGTAAAAGCAGTAGCCTGGGTAAAAGCCCACGATTGGCCCGCCCGGATAGCCATTGAGGAGGCCCTCCGCAAGACCACGCGCCCGCTGGCCGATACCTTCGACAATACTTACGAAGCCTACCAGTGGCTACGTGCCCTACGCTAAGTACGCTAGGTCATGCTGAGCTGCGCGCTGCATGACAGCTGGTAAAGACTTTACTGGCCCACCAGAAATACGGCGTTGCCAAAAAGCAGCTTGCCGCTCTGCCAAAACGCCCGAAATAGTGGGTTGTCGCCCAGGTACACCACCTGGCCGCGGCCCAGGTCTTGCGCCCCGAGCACAAACGTGTCGGTAAGCTGCGGGCGGGCTTGGCTACCCGTAAAGCCCGCCGCGTAGCTGTTCTTCTTGATAACGCCCACGTTCCAGCCGCCTTGTGGCAAGAACTTGTAGCCTAATGGGCTGCGGACCAGCGCATAGTACGAGTCGCCGTAGCCGAACGCCAGCGGGTGCGAGTTATCGAGGGCTACGCGGTAGATGCTGCCTTGGGCCTGCGCTTCGAGGCCGCGGCGCTGCTCGTCGCCGTAGCGGCGCAATGCCTTATAAGGGTTGGCGCGGGTGCCCTTAGTGGTGGCGCTGTCAACGGGCGCGGGCTTGGTTTTGAGCAGGAAATCGCGCTTATCAGCCAGAAAACGGGCGGCTCCTTCCAGCGCAATGAGCTTGCCACCGGCGCGCACCCAGGTTTTGAGATTGTCGAGGGCGCGTTCGGGGTACACGTCGGCGTAGTTGCCATCGGGCAGAATAAGTACATCAAACTTACTGAGCGGCACCGTACTTAGATACTCCGTGCCTAGCACCGTGAGCGGGTAGCCGAGCTGCTGCTCAAAGAAATGCCACACCTCGCCAAAGGCCGTGGCATCAATGCCGGGGCCAGCCACCACGGCCACCGTAGGCATCTTGATAGCTCGCACCGACCCCGAGCCTAGGTCGCCGCCAGTGGTCGAGAAGCCCGATTTCACGGCGTGCAGCACTGTGCCAGCCGAATCGGCCTGCGCCCGCACCAATTGGTCAAATTTTGCGCCCATGCCTTCATTGCCAGCGCGGGTGATGATGAGCGAGCCGGGTGCGTACTGCTGGCCTTCGGCGGCAAATGCCTTTTCGGCGAAGCGCACTTTTACTTTTTGCTGAAGTAAGCGGCTCAAGAAGCGTACATCTTGCAGGCTGTTCCAGCGGGCCAGGTAAGCGTAGGGCTTGTCGGCCAGGGCAGCGCTGCCACGCACCATTGTGGGTGTGGGCGCGGTGGCATCGGCGGCCAGCTGAGTGGGCAGCGCATAGGCTTTTACCCCGAAGGAATACGGCAAGGCCCAGGCCGTAATGTCATACGTGAGCGAGTCTTCGAGCTGCGGCTTGGGCTCAAACAGTACTTTTATCAGCGTCGATTTGGGCTGATACATACTCACCACAATATCGCGGGGCTCGATTTGCACCGTCTCCGTTTTGCCCGATAAGTAATTGTAACCCTTCGCCTTGACCTGCTTGGGCGCGAAGCCATACTTGATTTCCTGCCGGTCGAGGTACTGCGTGAAACTGCGCAGCTGCCCAGGGTCGTTGCCCGCCGCGATGACGTAGGTTTTGTACTCGCCACCCGGCTTGGTGCGGGCGTTGGTGTAGTAGATTTCAAACTCGCGTAGCAGCTCGTCGTGGTGCTCGGCGGTGGCCTGAATGGTGGCCCGGCTGGCAGCCGCATGGTGCGCAATGCGCTGGGCCAGGGTCAGCGTATCACCATCGACGCGGGCGTAGCGCAGGCCGGCAGCCCCGCCCCCACCCTGCTCGTAAGTCATGCCGATGGCCCCGTTGAAACTGGGCCAGGTGTCGCCGTAAGTTGGGGCAAACAAATCGTAGACTTCGCGGGTGAAATACAACCAGTTATTCTTGTCAAATACCTTCTCATTATACTCGCCGATGGTGTTCTGAAACTTGCGCTGAAACGGCGTGATATCGGCGTGAAACGGCCGGGCGGCGGGCGAAAAATAGTACGAGTTGTTCGGCCCCATCTCGTGGAAGTCGGCGTGCACGGCTGGCAGCCACTGGTTGTAGAGCGCGATGCGCTGGCGACTTTCCTGCTGGGTTTGCCAGGCCCAGTCGCGGTTCAGGTCGAAGTAATAGTGGTTGTAGCGCCCGCCCGGCCAGGGCTCGCGGTGCTCCCAGGAGTAGGGCGAGGCGTTGGGCGACTGGTTTTGCACGCGGTTATACCAGTTCACGTAGCGGTCGTGGCCGTCGGGGTTCACGCAGGGGTCGAGCAGCACCACCGTGTTTTGCAAATACTTCTGCATCTCAGCATCTTGCGGGTTGGCTAGGTCGTAGAGCACCTGCATCACTGCCTCCGAACTCACGGCCTCGTTGCCGTGCACATTGTAGCTGAGCCAAGCCACAGCGGGCAGCTGGCGGCTGGCCATGCCGCTCTCCAGGCCAGCAAGGCGGCGGTTGTTGTGGGCAATGTCGTCGAGCTTCACAAAATTCTCTTTGCTAGCTACTTCGATTACTTCCAGCGGGCGGTGCTCGTATGTTTGGCCGTAGCGCACCAGCTTCATTTGACCGGGCACGTGGGCCACTACGTGGGCGGCGTAGCGGTTCACGTCAGCCTGCGGCGTAAATCGGCTGCCGAGTGTGTACCCCAGAAACTGTGCTGGCGTGAGCAAAGGCCCGGCTGCGTCAGCCGCCGTGGTCTGGGCGTGGCCGGGGCGGGCGGCGAGCAGGCTGATTAGCAAGCCACTGGCCGCCAGCAATCGCGAAAAAATACGTCCTTGGGTAACGGCTATCATCATCTAAAAAGCGCTTGCATAATTACTGGTTGTAGTCTGCAAGTTCCCACAAAAAAGCCAGCCCGTTGCCAGGCTGGCTTTTCCCGAAACCACAGTATTCCTACTTCACACTACTCTTTCACAAACCGCTTGGTTTCAGTTCCGGTGCTGGTTGTCACTTTGTAGAAATACGTGCCACTTGATAGGTTACTCAGGTCGATAGCTTCCGAGTGCGAGCCTTTTTCCTGCTGAGCAGCCTGCACTGCCGTACGCAACGTGTTGCCGTTTTTATCGAGTATCTGCACGGTTACCGGGCCGGCTTGCTTTACCTCGTATTGTAGTTGGCTGGTGGGCGCTACCGGGTTGGGATACAAACTGGTAGCAACCGTTTCTTCCTCGGCTGGCGTGGCCGTGCCGGGGTCGAGCAGCAGAAACGCAGTCGGGCGAGGCAGTAGATACACTTCTCGCAAGCCATGGCCAGGCCGGGGCGATGGATGCGTAAGAACAGCCGTCGCGTCGCCGCCAGGCACCGAGGCAGCGCGTTCAACTGGCTGGTTTCTCTGACGAATAGCACGTAAGTCAGTCGCCCACTGCGCCTGCTGAGGCTTAAGCTCGGCGGCTATCCGGGCGATATTGGCCTGGTATTTCTGCGCCAGCTGAGCTACTTGCTGCATGATTTCGCGGCGCTCGGTGCGGGCGGCCTGCATCTCAGGCGTGGGCTCGGGCCGGCCCCGATGGTGCATGGTGGTGTCGGAGACTGCTGAGCGAGCGGCGGCATGAGCTGCCTGATGCAAGGCCATTTCGCGCTTCGTCAAGTCTTTAAGCTGGGTGCGGTAAGTAGCCAGCTGCGTGCGGTCGGCCGGAGCCAGCTCTTGCTCCAGTTGCTGGCGCTGCTGGTGTAACGCGGGCACTACCTTGGTTTTCACATACTCCCGCTCTTCCTTGCGGAACTCGGAAGCAGGCCCATGCGGGTGGCCGGGCTGAGCCACGGCGTGCAGCGCCATGCCTCCCACTAACACTGACAAGCCCAACAGTTTGCGTAACGTCGGTTTCATAAAGTAGCCTAATGGGTGAAAAAAGCAGCCCTCCAGCGGGCTGTCCTTGATAGACGGTGGCTTGCGCGGGAGGTTTAATTATTTGCCAAAAAGATACAATTTTTTCGCGATAACAGTAGGCACAGCGCCGCAGTAGCGCAGATTTTGAGTCCGAGCGTTCGGGTGCTTGGCACTCACGAACTGAAAGTCCACAATACTACACTACTTCATTGCCCGCAGCTCAGTCAGCGCCTCCTCAGCCTCATGGCGGCGCTTGCGGTTTTTGTGCGAGTTTTTTTGCTCGTCCTTGGTGGCTCTGGTGTAGCGCACGGGCGGCTCGTCGGGGGCCGGAGCGGTGGTGTAAAACGCTAGAATATCCTGCCGCAGCGCGGGCGATAGGTCGGCGTATTTGCGCTGGCGCAGCTTGCGCAGCAGGTCCGAGTAGGTCAGGTCGGCCAACACGTAGTCGGTGGGGCGGGTGGGGCGGCCGATGTCGAGGTTGAGGTTGGGCAGCGGAGTGGCGGCCACAGCCGTGTCAGCCGATTGCGCATTTACCAGCGCGCAGTAGCGGCCTAGCGCATCGCGGTAGGTTTTGTGGAAAAGGGCCGCATCTTTGGCCGAAGGAATACGGAAGGCGTAGGTGCGCAACGCCCCCTTTTTGGGCAGCAGGTTGATAATACCCGATAGCAGCCGCGCCCCGAAGCCCGGCCACTCGTAGTCTTTGCCATACTCGCGCCGAAACTTGCGGCGGTTGGTGTGGTACACGTAGTCGCGGCGGCGGGCGGTGGGGCTAGCTTTGATGATTTCGTCGCGCCGGCTATACCAGGCAGCGCGGGCAGCGGCCGGCAGTACGTGGTTGACCGCCAGCCGGAAAGCTCCCACGCCCAGGTCTACATTAAAGGTCACCTGCCCCAGCTCTAGCCCGTAGGTTTGGCGGAATGCCTTTTCCAGCAGCGGCTTTTTCACCCGAAAGCCGATGTACTTGTGGTATTCCTGCGAGCGGTAGCGCCCGGTGGCTATCTGCATCACATCAAACGAAAACTCAACCTCGCTGTGGTTGAGCGGGGCTTGCTCATAAGTCACGACCGAGCCATATTTAGCACGGCGCTCGGGGTAGATGTTGGGCAGAATCAGGTTGGTGGCCTCGGGGTGGCCCACGTTGTCGGAGGCGTAGTGTGCCAGCGCGCCCAGGGCAAAGGCGTACTCGTCGCGGTCTTGGGCATCGCGCAGCAGGTTGCGCACAAAATCGCCCGAGCGCACGTAGTGCGTGAGGTTGGTAAACAGGCTATTACCCAGCGGGTAGTAACCCATATCCTGAATAATAGCTCCGCCATAGGCGTAGCTTTTGGCTTGGTCCTGCTGCTCGATAGTCGCGCCGGGGTAGCGCTTTTCGAGTAGCGGCAGCAGGCATTTCTCCCAAGTAGAGTCGATAATGGACTGGTGCGTGAGCACCGAGTAGGCCGCCGCCGGGGCAGCCGGGGCCAGCAGCAAAAGCAGCAGCAAAAGGCGAAGGAAGCGCATAGTAAATAGTATACGAGGCTGGCCTTCGCCCAAACGGCTAAGTAGCCGCTACGGTTGTGCTTTGGGCTAATGCTAGCGGCCGGGCGTAGTACTCGCGTCGAGCTTCAGGGCGCGCAGCTTTTCCAGGGCTTCGAGAGTTTCGCGGCGGTTGTCTTTTTCCTTTTCTTCTTTATCAACCGGCTCTTTGGGCATGTTGCTGAAAAAGGCCAGGATATTCTGCTGCATCGGGGCCGTTACCTCTTTGAAATCGTTTTTGGCCAGCTCGCGCACCCACTCGCCGTAGGTGCGGTCGGCCAGCGGGTACTCGCCGATTTTCGTATCGTGGCCGGTGTCGAAGTCCACGTTGGGCAGCTTGGCCGTCTGGCCCATGGTGGCCGTTTGCTCGCTCAGCAAGTGGGCGTAGTTGAGCACCGTTTCGTGAAAGCTCTGGCTGAAAATCCGCTGCGCTTCGGGCGTGGGTGCGATGAATTTGAGCGATTGCAGCTTGCCCTTTTTAGGTAGAACACTGATAATGCCCGCCACGATGCGCGCCCCAAACTTGGGCCGCTCGTAGTGCTTACCATATTCCTTTTCAAACTTGTCTTTGCTCTGCTTATACACGTAGTCGCGGCGGCGAATGCGGCGGTTCACTTTGCGCAATTCGTGCCGGTTGGCGCGCCAGGCAGCCCGGCTCGCCAACGGAATCAGGTTCCGCACGGCAAAGCGATAGGAACCGAAAGCCAGACCAGTGCTGAAGACTATCTGCTTCATTTCCAAGCCATAGGTTTGGACAAATGCCCGCTCCAGCAAGCTTTCGCTCACCTTAAAGCCGATAAAATCGTGGTAGGCGGCCGAGCGATAGCGGCCCGCCGCCAGCTGCACCACATCGAAGGCAAACTCGGTGCGGCCATGGGCCACGGGGTCTTGCTCATAGGTGACGATGGGGCCGTATTTTTTCCTCAAATTGGGAAATAGCATCGGCACCGATTTATTAATGCCCACCTCGTGCCCATAGATGTCGGCCGCGTAGTGCGCCAGCGCGCCCAGCGCAAAAGCGTACTCGTTGCGAGCATTGGCATCGCGCAGCAGGTTCTCCACAAACTCGCCCGAGCGCACATAATGCGCCAAGTCGGTAAATAGGTGTGAGCCAAAAGGATAATAGCCCATGTCTTGCATAATGGAGCCGCCGTAAGCGTAGGCTTTGGCCTCGCGCAGCTCATCGGGCGTCGCGCCCGGAAAGCGCCGCTCTAGCGCCGGCTTGATGTAGGGAGCCCAGCACGAATCGATATTGGCTTGGTGGCTAAGCACCGAATAGGCCTGGGCCGGCCGGGCCGTCAGCAGCACCAGCCCCAATAACAACCCGGAAAAAAGACGTAGTAAAAGCACAGATTTAAAACATTATTAAAGCCACTAACCTCAACGGTAAAGCAAGGTTCGGCGTTGCTTTTTCAAGTAGCAATGAATACTTATCAACCAGGAAGCAAGAATTGTGATTGATTGTTTTTATCCCCACTTGCCTCTTGTAGCTAGCTAGCCCCTAGCTCCGGCGGCGCGCTCAATCCACTCGCCACTGGCCACGCCGAGCTGCGAAATGCCACCGTACGCACCCCAGCATACGGAAACTGCGGCAGCACGGGCGGCAGCAGCATCGCCTGGGCCAGCTCGGTAGTGAGCGCCTCGCCCACGGTGCGCACCGCCCCGGCCGGCACGCCCAGCCTTGCCAGCTCGTGCAACAAAGCCCAGCCATTTAGCTCCGCAATGCGCACTAGCAGCAGCTCCTCCAACGAAGCTCGGTGCTGCACCCGCGCCGGGTTGGTGCTGAAGCGCGGCTCGTCGGCCCAGCGCGGGCGCTGGAGCACTTGGCACAGCGTGCGAAACTGCGCATCGGTACCCACGGCCAGCACCAGCCGCTGGCCATCGGCGGCGCGGTACACAGTGCCGTAGGGCACAATGCCGGGGTGGCCCGAGCCGAGCGGCATAGGGTCGCGGCCAGTGGTGAGCCACGTTGCGCCCTGGTTAGCCAGCGAGGCCAAGGCGCTATCAAACAGGCTTACTTCGATGAAGCAGCCCTGACCGGTTTTCTCCCGCTGGTATAAGGCGGTGAGAATGCCTTCCTTTAATTGGTGGGCGGCAAACAGGTCGATAAACGCCACCGGCATTTTCTGCGGCGGGTCGTGCGGACTGGCGGCGTTGAGGTGCATCACGCCGCTTTCGGCTTGCAACACAGCATCGTAGCCTACTCGAGTATAAGCTGACCCGTAGCCGGTGAGCTGCGCGTAAACAAGGCGCGGGTGTTGGACGGCTAGGGCTTCATAGGCTACGCCGAGTTTGGCCGCATCGCCGGGCTTGTAGCTGGTCAGGATAACATCGGCGGTGCCGGCCAGCTGGTGCAGCTCGGCTTGGGCAGCGGGCTGTGTGAGGTCGAGCGTCAGCGCTTGCTTGCCCCAGTTAGAGGCGGCGAAATAGGCTGATACCGAGCTATCGGGGTTATCGCCGGGTACGCGCCAGGTGCGCGTAACATCACCGGCGGGTGGCTCTATTTTGAGCACTTCCGCGCCCAGCTCGGCGAAAAACTGGCCCACTTGCGGGCCGGCCAATACGGAGGCTAACTCGAGGACGCGGAGGCCGGTGAAGGGGAGAATAGACATTGTGTTAATTTATCGAAACACAAAATTCCGTCATGCTTCGCTACGTTCGGCATAACGCGTGGCGCAGTAATTCCTTACGAACAATGCGCGCAAGTTGCTTCACTGCGCTCAGCATGACATAAAAGATTGCTACTTCACAACCCCTGCCCGCGCAAACACCGGAAATACCACCTCCCGCTCGCCCGCGCCCCACAGCTGCGTCAGCTCCTCGGCCACTAAGGCCACGGCATCGGCCCCGTCGTGCTGCTTGCCATAATTCGCCACCGCCGACCACGTATACAAATAGCCCAGAAACCATTCGGCTGACCACTGCCGCCGCACTGCGAAGTGCGCCCGCTGCACCCGTGCAAATGGGAATTGCAGCCGCGCATACTCATCCAGCACGTGCCAGCGATTGGCATCCCAGTATGGGCCTACAATTTCGTTGTGGAAGTGCAAAATCCAGGCATCCAGCGCGGGGTCGCCGGTTTGCACCAGGCCGTAGCCCCACTCGGCCAACACGGTGCCGGGGCCGGCCACGCGCCGCACCTCGGTGTGGTAGGCCTCTAGGTCGAACCAATGCACGGCCTGCGCCACGGTGATGAGGTCGAAGCGCTCGTCGGGGAAGGGCGTGCTTTCGGCCTTGGCCACGCGGTAGTACACGTTGGGCAGCGGCGGGGCTTGCGCCAATTGCTTCTCGCTCAAATCAGTAGCCTCAACTTCGCCAAAGTATCGCGCCAGCACCACGGCTACCTGCCCATTGCCGGTGGCGCAGTCCCAGGCGCGCAGGCGGTTCGTGACCTGAGGCAAAAGCCAGGCGTAGAGTTCGGGCGGATAATCAATACGATAGCGAGCGTACTGGGCAGCCTGGTCAGAAAAACGGTCGAGCGACATTAGGTAGGTATACGGAGGCCAGTACAATGTGCGGCCCTAGCGCAAGCAAATAAACGACGTACCCCGTGCCCAACCGTCCAGGTGCCCCTACGCCAGCGCGCCCGGTGGCAACGATTCAAAATAAGCTTTCGCCTGCGCAAAGCCTTTGGCCATCATGCCCTTCATGGCGGCGGGGTCAAACGTGAGGCCACCGGGGCCACCCTCCACCAGCTTGGTAGCCGGCCTAATTTCGTGCAACTGAGTCACGGCGGTGGTGCCAAACGGGCTACCCGGCTGCCCAAAAGCCGCCTGCACGGTGCCGGGGGCCACACCCTGCGCCAGCAGGTAGGCCCGTACCGCTTGCAGGTAGCTGTTGCCCTGCTGGTAGATGCGCGCAAAGCGGTAGTCGTTCGAGCCCACGTCTTCTTCCAGCATATCGAGGGTGCGCTCCAGAATGGGTAGCGCCTTCGTGAATTCTCCGGCATCGGCAGGAATAGCCTTTGGAGCCATCGTAATGGCAATAATGGTAGTTGCCCCAGCATCGACAGCCGCCTGCAACGGCGTGGCCTCGCGCACGCCTCCATCGGCATACTGCCGCACGGGCCGCGCCCCCAGCAGCACCTCGATGGGCTGCATCAGCACCGGCTGGCACGACGAGGCCAGCATGGCGCGGCGCAAATCGTTGGCACTCGCAATGGGCATCACGTTGTAATAATCAGTGGGCGGCAGCAACTGCGGCTGAGTAGCCCAGTACACCAGCTGTTCGGTTTGCAAGCACACGGTGGCGATAAACACCGGCTTGGCTGCGCTGCGCAGTAGGTCGTAGCGGGCTTGGGTGAGCAGACTGTCGATTTTATTTTTCAGGGGCGTAGCATCGTGCAGCGAGATGCCCGTGGCCAGGTTGCCAATGGTACCCAGCCGCACTAGGTCGTCTTGCCGCAGGGTGGTGTACTGGTTTTCGAGCAGCGGCAGTTCGCCACAGGCCGCCAGCGGCACAATGAGCGACCCGGTGCTGGTGCCGCAATACACATCAAACTGGTCTACCGCCCGCACATGGTCGTGGATGTAGCGTAGCGCGCCCACCGCAAAGGCCCCCTTCGAGCCGCCGCCACTTACTACTAATGCCGTTTTAGCCATTACCAGAAACCCAAAAAAGTGGAACTACAGATGCGCGCGCGGCACCCCGCGCCCGTAGCGCAGGTTGAAGGCCACGCTTAGCTGGCCATAGGTGGCGGGGGTGCGAAAATCGCGGTGCAGCCGCACGGCCAAGGCCAGAGTATTACTTGTTTCGAGGCCGAGGCCCACGCCCACCCATTGCCGCCAGGTATCGTGGTCGGCCAGCACGGCGGGCAGGTACTCGGCTTGCACATTGATGTGCCCGGCACTAGCCAACATAAATGATGGCAGCGAGACCACTTTCAGGGTCAAGCGTCCGCCTGCCAACGCGCCCACTTGCGTGCCAGGGTACACGGCCCCCAGCACCACCCCAGCGCGCAGGTGGCCCGGCACTACCGCCCATTGCGGCACCACTTGCAGCGTGCCCAGGTACAAAAACCGCTCACCCAGCGGCCGGCTGAATCCCTGCCCCAGCTCCACCAGCAGGTCAAAACCTTTGGGCATCTCCTGCGCCCGCGCCGGGGCTGGCCGCAACGCCAGTACTAGCAGCACCATGCCCAGGCCAACCCTTGCAGTTTTCATAGGTTACTATGGTATAAAAACCTCCTCAGTGCTGTCCACTCCCGGCGGAACCAAGCGTACCGGCCACTTGTTTAATAGCGAATATACTATATTATTTCAACTAAAAAAATCAAGCTTTCTGCTGTAGAACACGATTACTACCGGCCCATGCAGTAAGCCCGAGCGTTGGCTACCAACCTAGTATATTTACCCTGCACAAGCGGTTTGCTGGCCCGGAAAATGAAGGTCAGCCTATTTTCAATTTTTAACAAGCTGAACCTTTGACGTTCCACGAATTCAATCTCCACGACGACCTGCTGGCCGGCGTGGACGCCATGAACTACCTCAACGCCACGCCCATTCAGGAGCAGGCGATTCCGAAAATCCTGGCTGGCAAAGACCTCATTGCCTGCGCCCAGACCGGCACCGGCAAAACGGCCGCCTACCTCGTGCCGCTGCTCGACAAGATTTCGCACGCCGGCCATGGCAAAACCAGCACTCTCGTGCTGGTGCCCACCCGCGAGCTAGCTACCCAGATTGACGAGCAGGTAACGGGCTTTGGCTACTTCGTAGAAGCTTCATCCATTGCCATTTATGGCGGTGGCAAAAGCGAAAACTGGGAGCAGCAGAAGCGCGCCCTCACCAGCGGGGCCGATATTATCATTGCCACGCCCGGCCGCCTCATTGCCCACATGCAATTGGGCTACGTCAAGTTTGAGGACCTGCAATACCTGGTGCTCGACGAGGCCGACAAGATGATGGACATGGGCTTTGCGGATGATATTCTGAATATCGTGCGCCAGTTGCCCAAGAAGCGCCAGACGCTACTATTTTCGGCCACCATGCCCAGCAAAATCCGCGACTTTTCGCAGCAGATTTTGCACGAGCCCGACGAGGTGCGCCTCGCCGTGAGCAAGCCCGCCGCTGGTATCAACCAGCAGTTCTACATGACCTACGACCACCAGAAACTGCCCGTTTTGGAGCACCTCATCAAGGCTCAGGACGTGCAGAGCATGGTGCTGTTTACCTCCAAAAAAGCGGCCGTGGCCGGCATTGTGCGCTCGCTTAATAAGCTGGGCTACCCCGCCCAGGGCATCAGCTCCGACCGCACCCAGGAAGAGCGCGAGGACACCATGCGCGCCTTTAAAAACAAGCAGTTTCCCATCCTTGTCGCCACCGACGTAGTGAGCCGGGGCATTGATATTGACTCGCTTAGCCACGTGGTAAACTTCGACGTGCCCCGTGCTGCCGAGGACTACGTTCACCGTATCGGCCGCACCGCCCGCGCCGCTACTACTGGCACGGCCATCACTTTCATCGCCGACCAGGACCAGGACCGCATCGTTAAAATCGAGAAGCTCATCGAGCGCGAAATCGAGAAGCAGGCCATCACGGAAGCCCTTGGCTACGGCCCCGCGCCCGAGTTCGACCCCAAGCGTTTCAGCGGCTTGCATGGCAAAAGCGGCCCGCGTGATGGTCGCAGCGGTGGCTCCGGCGGCCGTGACCGTGGCCCCCGTCGCGAAGGAGAAGGCGGCGACCGTGGCCCCCGCCCGCCCCGCGCTGAAGGTGACCGCCGCGAAGGAGGAGGTGGCGGCCGTGACCGTGGCCCCCGCCGCGATGGCGATAAAAACGACCCCCAACGCGCCGAGCGCATGGCGGCTGCCGCAGCCCGCCTAGCCGCCATCGATGCTGGCCAGGCACCCGTAACGCCTTACGTAGCGCCACCCCGCGAAGGCCGCCCGCCGCGCGAGCCGCGCCCAGAGGGCGGAGCACCCCATGCCCCCCGCCCGCCGCGCGAACCACGTCCCGAAGGCGAAGCACCCCGTGCTCCCCGCCCACCCCGCGAACCGCGCCCTGAGGGCGAAACCGACGCCCCACGCGAACCCCGTACTGAGAGTGAAAACCCGGAAGGCCAGCGCCGCCGCAAGCGCGGTGGCCGCAACCGGGGCGGCCGTGGCCCGCGTCCCGCTGAAGGTGCTGCTCCGGCAGCAGAGACACCGGCCGCGCCTAGCGCAGAGTAGTGATTAGAATAATGATTGAGAAAGCCCGGCCGATATAATTTCGGGCGGGCTTTTTTAGTTAGCGGGCGGGTTTAGGACTCGGCTCCTAAGGCGCGTTTCCTTATTGTTGACTTAGCAACTATATCTCCGAGGCAGCGTATTTCTGCGCCCACTGCGCCGCAAACGTTTCCATTGTAGACCAAAGCGCTAGCCTACACCGCCACGCCCTACTTGGCCACACCGCCCAAAAAAGGGTGTAAAATAACGGCTTTCGCTGACATCTGCGGCGAATGCTAGTGACAGGCTAAGGGGCCGCTATTTCGCAATTATTTGTTTCCCAAAACAATACCTCGTTATTTAAGGCCAAAATGCCCTAGAAAACAAGCTAAATTTTTGTTTTTTATTCCCCCTGCAAATTTCTACCTTTGTGCCCCGTGTCAAAAATTTGCTTGCACGCTGCCCAAAAGAATTGTGAATAAACCGTCGCTGCTGCTCCTACCGGCCCTGGCCGCGCTGGGCCTAACTACCCAATGCCAGTCGAGCAAACCCGCCGCTACGGCTGCCACCACCGCTCCCACCGCTGCCCCGATTTCGGCTCCTCAGGCTCCTAAGGAGTATCGTTATACCACCGCGCCCAACGACCCGCTCGGCACACCCTCTTACATGCGCCCCGAACCGGACATT
>CAXUKA010000036.1:0-28509 GCA_964251335.1 uncultured Hymenobacter sp. | reverse complement strand
TTCTTATACTGGTCCACATCGTTGAAGCGGCCCTGATACGTCAGTACATATTCCAGGGCTTCGGCGCGGCCTCCGTCTGAGCGGCCGATACGGCCCGGCGAGCCGATAACGCTTTGGTCGCCCAGCGCTTTCATCACGTCGTCGGCCGAAATATTGTAGGCGCGCATGCGGTCAGGCTTCAGCCAGATACGCATGGCGTACTGCCGGCTACCCAGGATGCTAGCGCGACCAATACCGTCGATACGCTGAATCTCAGGTATCATATTCACACCGGCGTAGTTGAACAGGTACTTCATGTCCGTGTTCTTGTCCTTGCTGTACAAGTTCACGTACATCAGCATGTTAGGCACCACGCGGTTTACGATGAGGCCTTCGCGCTGCACCAGCACCGGCAGGCGGTTCACCACCTGCGCAATACGAGTGTTCACGTTTACCACCGCCTGCTCGGGGTCGGTGCCCAGGTTGAACACAATCTGGATATTGGCCTCGCCGGCGCTCACGGCGTCGGAGGTCATGTACTTCATACCGGGCACGCCGTTCACGGCCTGCTCCAGCGGAATCAGCACCGACTCGGTGAGCACTTTGGCGCTAGCCCCGGGGTAGGCGCAGCTCACCATTACCATGGGCGGCGAAATCTCGGGGAACTGCGAGGTGGGCAGGGTCTTGATGGCCAGCACGCCCATGACAACGATTACCACCGATATCACGATGGCAAACACTGGCCTACGAATGAATTTACTGAACATAATTCACGCTAATAAATTGACGGACAGGCATTACTCGGAATACACTTTCAACTTGGGCAGTACTTGCTGCGGCGATTCGTAGGTGTAGCTAATCTTATCGCCATCCTTCACCTTGCGAATGCCTTCCAGCAAAATCTTGTCGGTGGGCAAAATACCATCTTTAATGACGTACAGGTCAGGCATTTCCGAAGCTACGTTCACCTCTTTTTGGTGCACCACGCCGTTCTTGTCTACCACGTACACAAATTTCTTTTCGAGCACTTCGAAAGTGGCTTTCTGCGGCACGAGCAGGGCGTGCTTCAGCGGCACCGTCATCAGCACGCTGCCGGTTTCGCCGTTGCGCAGCAGCCCTTTGGGGTTGGGGAAGGTGGCCCGGAAGGCGATGTTGCCGGTTTCGTTATTGAAGTCAGCCTCAATAGCTTGCACCTTGCCAGGATAGGGGAATATTTCGTTGTTGGCCATCATCAGCCGCACGCTTACTTCGCCGTCGCTGGATTTGGCGTGCTCCTTATAGGCGATGTACTCGGCCTCGGGCACGTTGTAATACACCCACATTTTGCTGTTGTCGGAGAGCGTCGTCAGCAAGTCGCCTTCATCAACCAAGCTACCCAACCGACCCTGGAAGTGGTCCATGATACCGTCGAACGGTGCATTGATGGACGTGAACTGCAAGTGCGTCTTAGCCAGCGATACTTCGGCCTTAGCCTTGTCAAACTTGGCCTTGGCTAACGCCAACTCATTCTTCGACACGATGTTGCTATCGGCCAGATTCTTCGTGGTCCGATACTCGATGCCCACGTAATTGGCTTCCGCCTCCGACTTTTGCAGGTCAGCATTGTATATCAAGGGCGTAATCTGAAACATCGGCTGACCCTTTTTGACCAGTTGCCCCTCGTCCACGAAGATTTTTTGCAGATAGCCTTTTTCCAGCGCCCGCAGCTCGATGTGCTGGTAGGCGTGAATTTGGGCCACGTACTCCTTGGTGATAATCGTATCTTTTTGTAGCGGACTGGTAACCAGAAGCTTAATCTGTTCTTCCTTTTCTTCTTTTTTGTCCGCGCAGCTAGTGAAAAACAAGCCGCTCGAGCCTAGGAACAGTAATAAAAACGTTCTCTTTATAAAATCATTAAGTACCATAGATAGGCGCTTGGTAGTCCCAGGAAATAGTGGGTTGAAGAAATGCACTGAAAATCAACGGCCAGTTTTCTGGAGGGACATAGAAATACGCCCTACTGGTTCAGCCCGTTGTGGTGGTGATTGGTCCGCCGGAAGTCCGACAGCTTTCGTTACCAAATAAATGTTTTTACATGCTTCGCAAGTGGCGCTGCATTGGTAGCAGGGAGCCAGTGAATAACAGCAGAATACTGGTCCTAATTCAAATGGGAGAGCAAAACCTAGGGAATAGACCCATGCAGTAGTCGCCTACGCAGGGTTGGGTACTACAAAGCTCGGCTCTGTGCCATTAAGACGTTATGAAGAAATGGACTGGAAAAACACAGAATCTCTTCATTTAATTCGCTTTTACGGGTGTTTCAACTTGGCTATTAACATATTAATTTTTACTACAAGAAATATTACTTGTGTCAAGATGAATTTTTTTAATAATATTTTTAGACCAAGCAACTCTTCCAATCAAGCTGTAACTGGTAACACACAGCAGCTTTGACACATAGTAGGAACAACATCCAACAATGCCTGTTGATGCGTTAAATATCTAACCACAAAATACATACGACACTATATGTTGGTGCATTCAAAGCTACTTAGCCGTAGCCGAGTAGCAAACCAGCAGAAAGTTACGTCATATAGCACAACACTACATACTATAACGCGCTTATAAACAAGTCTAACAAGAAGACGCTGATGGCTTCGTGCTAATGGGTCGCTTACTAATACCGGCTAGCCCATGTTAAGGGTCGTTTTGCTCCCTAATGTACTAACTGGCTGCACCACTAATTACAAGCTTACCCTAGTTTTTGTCACTTTCTACCGCTCGCAACGCGGCGGGCAATTTGGCGAAAGTAAGTACACCTCCACTGCATGCGCCCGCAGACGGCCATCAGGAAGTAGGACAAAGAAGGGCTCACGCCAGCTGCTGTATGGACGGGCTACCCTACTATCTCTCTGAAGGCACGAATCAGTTGTGTAAGCCAACGTTTAAACCAAAAACAAAACAGCCACTCAGACTTTCATCTAAGTGGCTGTTAATCAATGAGCGAGAAACGAGGTTCGAACTCGCGACCCTCAGCTTGGGAAGCTGATGCTCTACCAACTGAGCTACTCTCGCGGGGGTTGGATGCGGGCAAAGGTACGGTATGGTGCTGAAATCGCAAGTCGGATAGCCCAGGTGGAACAAGAGGCCGAAAGCGGGCGTTTAATAAGTACGTATGGCCCGTCGTCCCTCCCGTGTTATTCTCTCGCCCTCTTCGCGCCGCATGGTGGCAGGCTTACTTATTGCAGCGGGCATTTTACTGATAATCGCCCAGTTTCTTCGGTTGTACGTGTTACTGTTTCATTGGCGAGGGTTAGAGGCTGTAGGCATCGGGCCACTGCTTGGTATTCTGCTTGGCGCGGGGGCTGGTGTGCTCACAAGCTATATCGGCTGGCGGGTAGGCCGGGCAAGCTGAAGCAGGTAACAACCAACGCCGCTGGTAAGGCATAACTCAGCGGCAAGCCGCACCTTTGTGCTGATATGTCTTCTCCGCTCCGCATTTCCGTAGCCAAGGCCAACCTGGCCACTGCTACCCGCCTGGCCGACCTAGGCCGGCAGACCTTTACCGAAACGTTTGCCGCTAGCAACAAACCCGAGGATATGGCGGCTTACCTGGCCGAAACCTATGGCCCCGACATCCAACTAGCTCAGCTGCAAGACCCGCGCTGCACCTACCTGCTGGCCGAAATGCAGGGCCAGGCCGTAGGGTACCTTCAGCTATGGCAGGACTCTAAGCTGGGCCTGTCGTCCGATGCTACGGCCACCCGCCAGCTAGAAATAAAGCAACTCTACATCGTGGAAGACTGGATAGGCACCGGCCTGGGCAAAGCCTTGATGCGCCGGGCGCTTGACATAGCGCAGGCCGAAAACTGCACCGCCCTCGTGCTGGGCGTGTGGGAGCACAACGAGCGGGCCAAGGCTTTTTACCAACGCTTTGGCTTCCGGGAAATCGGCGAAGTAGCCTTTAAGCTGGGCACCGATGTGCAGCGCGACCTCATTTTGCGTAAAGGGCTGGCGGGACGGCCTTAGCTGTATATTTGGCCGTGCCGGTTTCTGTTTTGCCTATGCTTAGAAAATATGGCTGGAGGCTGAGCTTGCTCGCCAGTCTGACGGCTTGCCAGCCGCAATCGGATGCGGAACGAAGCAAGGGGGCCGTTGCTCCGCCACCCCTAGGGCATTTCGTGGGTACCCTGGCGGCAGCCGGCCGGCCCGATTTGCGGGCGGCGTTTGAAGTGCGCCACCCGCGCCCCGGCCACTACGATGCCGAATTAGTAGTTGATGCAGTTCCCGGCCTGAGCTTCGTGGCCGATACGCTGAGCTTTGCCGCGTCTACTATGCGCCTTCAGCGGCCCGGCCAGCCCGGCGAGACGCTGACTTTGCAGCAGCAAGGAGATTTCTGGCGCGGCACGCTCACTGTCGATTCGACCAACTATACTGCGCTGCTGGTGCGGCGTGGGCCACCCGAGCCGGCCGTGTACCGCGTGCGGCGCGACGAAGTGGCTGGCCCACCGGGTACCGCCCTGCTCTTTAGCCCCGCTGATGAAAGCTTACCCGGCGCGGGGTTAGCCATGTTCCCTACTGCCGCTACAGCCGGCATCTCCCCGGCGCGGGCCGATGCCCTGGCCCGGCAAGGCTTCACGGTGCTGCTGCTGCCAGCCGCCGACACCCTAGATGCGCCTGCGCTTGGGGCGGCGTTGGCCTACCTGCGCCGCACGCCGGGCGTCGATACGGCGCGGGTGGGTGCTTGGGCAGCGGGCCACCGGGCTGAGCTACTGGCTACGCTGCTTACAGCGCCCAATGCGCTTCACTCTCCCCCAGCCTTTGTAGTGGCTCAGGGGGTGCCACTGCCCACCGCGACAATGCGCGGCACCTGGCACACGCTGGGGCAGCACACCCAGGTATTGGGTCTTTACGAAGCGACCGATGCGGCTGCAACCCGCGCGGCCAATGGCTTGCAAGCGGCATTGGGTGGCCGACGGGCGCGGCTGGTACGCGGCTCCAGCCTGGAAGCGGGCATTAAGGTAAACAGCTGGCTACGCGAGCGGTAGTCATGCTGGCTATGCGGTTCGGCTTGGCTTTATACTAATCTTTAAACCAGCAGTAATCCCTTCTCGCGCAGCAATTGCCAGGCGGGGCTTTGCAGGAAACTCTCCCAGGAGCCGGCCCCGGTGGGGAAGGTCGCGCCAGCTTCCTTCAGTAGCAGCTTGGTGTCGTAGTCGGTGCTGAGGCGCGTAAGCAGCTGGTGCAGCCAGGGGCCGAGAAGCTCGGTGGTTTTTACTTCAAAATCCTCAGCTTGCTCGTAGCAGGTAAGGATAGCGCGAGTGGTTTTTTTGTCTTTCGGGTTGTTGCCGCCACTGGTTTTAAAACTCAGCTCGGGTAAGTTGCCAAGCCAGAACAAGCGGCGGTTGGGTTGCGCGAAATCGGGCTTATCAGGCTCTTGCAGGGCTTGCTGGATGAGTTGGCGCGGCACCGTGGCACGGGGCGTTTTAAAATCGAACCAGAAGCTGAGCGGCTCGCGCAGGGCCACGCCGTGCATGTAGTTGTAGAGGCTCTTGGCCAGGCCGGGGCCGAACTGCTCGTGGTCGGTACCCTGGGGGTCGTCGTGCCAGAGGTCGTTCCAGGCGAAGTTACCGGGCTCGGGGCCGATGGCCGCTACCTGGTATTTGGCTGGGTTTTTCCCCACGGGCGAGTGCGCCGTCATAGAGAATCGGTGCCAGTAGCCGCTCTGCACGATGCCCGCGTCGAAGAGCTGGCGTACTACTTCCAGCGCGTCCACCGTCTCTTGCGCGGTCTGGGTAGGGAAGCCGTACATGAGGTAAGCATGTACCAGCACGCCCGCCGCCGTGAAGCCTTGCGTAACGCGGGCCACCTGCGCGATGGTCACACCCTTCTCCATCAAGGCCAGCAGCCGGTCCGAGGCTACTTCCAGCCCACCCGAGATGGCGATGCAGCCCGAGGCGGCCAGCAGCCGGCAGAGGTCAGGAGTGAAGGTTTTCTCAAACCGGATATTGCCCCACCAACTGATGCTAACGCGGCGCTTGAGCAGCTCGATGGCGAGGTCGCGTAGGGCCAGCGGCGGCGCGGCCTCGTCCACGAAGTGGAAGCCGGTTTGGCCGGTCTGGGCTACTATTTGCTCGATTCTATCGACCAACAGCGTAGCGGGCGCGGTTTCGTAGCGGCCGATATAGTCGAGCGTCACGTCGCAGAACGAGCAGCGCTTCCAATAGCAGCCATGGGCCACCGTCAGCTTGTTCCAGCGACCATCGCTCCAGAGGCGGTGCATGGGATTAAGCACCTCAATAACTGACAGGTAATCAGTCAATTTTAAATCAGAATAATCGGGCGTGCCAACTTCCGGGTGCGGCACATCGGGGTGCGGGTGGTTGATATACGCCACCTCGCCGGCCTCGGTGCGGAGGAAGGTGCGCTGCAACTCAGCCTGCGGCAAGCTGCCTTGCAAGTAATCGAACAGCCGCAGCCACGGCCCTTCGCCATCGTCGAGCGTGAGGTAGTCGATGTAGTCGAAGAAGCGCGGCTCTTTCAACCCGCGCAATTCGGTGTTGGGGTAGCCGCCGCCCATTACGGTCACGGTAGCCGGATTCACCTGTTTGATGCGCTGGGCCAGGCGCAGGGCTGCGTAGAGGTTACCGGGAAAGGGCACGGTAAAACCTACGATATCAGGCTGCACTTCGGCCAATAATTCGTCCAGCAGTTCCAGCAACATAGTATCGACCAGGTTGGGCGCGGCTTGCAGGGCGGTGTGCAGCGGGTCGAAGTGCGTGGCCGACATAGCCAGGCTTTCGGCGTAGCGCGAGAGGCCAAACTGCGGCCCCACGGTTTCCTTCACCAGGTCGGCCAAATCCTCTAGGTACAGCGTGGCCAGGTGCCGGGCTTGGTCGGTCAGGCCCATCGTACCGAAGGCCGTTTCGAGGTCGGCCACGTTGTCGAAGCGGCTGGCCTCGGGCAAGAAGCGGCCGTGACAGATACGGGGGGCCAGCGTAAGGTCTTTATTCTGCAAGAACCTAATGGCCGGGCCAATAGTGGCTTCGTAGCGGCGGCGCAGGCGCAACATGCGCTGGGCGTTGTCACTGAGGTCGTAACTGCCAGCCTCGATTTCGTCGAATACGCGGGTCAGGCCTTCCCTCGAAAACAACCTCAGCACCAGCTCAATGCTCAGGTCGGCCTGGCGCACCTCGTAGCCCCGCCCCACCAGGAAGCCTTTAATGTAGGCGGTAGCCGGGTAGGGCGTATTGAGCTGCGTAAGCGGCGGGGTAAGAAGCAGGAGACGAGGCGAGGTAACGGGCACGGGGATACAAACCTACGCGAGCGGGCAGAGGTTCAGGGGTAGCGCGGACTTTTGCTCCGCGCTACGTTACCCAGGCCACGAAATTTTGCCCATGCTCACGGCCGGCACGCGCTGCCTCCCCGCCCCGATGGCCACCGGCTGGCCCGCCACCGCCTCGTTGGCCAGCACCGCAAACAGGATAGCTTCCTTGGCATCGGGTGGCACGCCCAGCACATCGGTGGTGGCGAAGGGGGTGCCCGGCAGGTGCCGCCGTAGCGCTGCTACCAGGGCCGGGTTGTGCGCCCCGCCCCCACTGAGGTACACGGGTGGCACCGGCTTATCGCCGAAGGCTTGTGCCACGGCCCGCGCCACGCCCAGCGCACTTAGCTCAACCAGCGTAGCCAGCACGTCTTCCAGGGACAAATTCTCTGCGTCGCTTTGTGCCTGCGCGGCAGTTAAGTAGGCCGCCCCAAACAACTCGGGGCCGGTGGTTTTTGGCAGGGGCGCGGCAAAAAACGGATGCGCCAACAGCGCATCGAGTAATTCCGCATGTACGCGCCCAGCTAGCGCTAGGCGGCCCTCATCATCGTACTGCAAGGGCGGGCGGTGCCGACGCACAAGGGCGTCGAGCAAAGTATTGCCCGGCCCCGTGTCGGTGCTGAAAGCGGCGCTGGCATCGCCCCCGGTGCGGGGCAGGTAGGTGAAGTTGGCAATGCCGCCTAGATTGAGCAACAGGCGCTCCTCGACGGGGCTGCTCAGCAGCAAAAAGTCGCCATAGGCAGCCAGAGGCGCACCTTCGCCCCCGGCCGCAATGTGCTTCTGCCGGAAGTCGCTGAGCGTGATGATGCCGGTGCCCACGGCTACGTGGTCGCCATCACCGAGCTGAAGAGTGGCATTAAGAGCAAAGTCGGGGCGCTGGTGCTGGTGCCGGGGCGCGTGGTACACAGTCTGGCCGTGGCTGGCTATAAGGTCTACTTCTTCAAGTGGTATTTGCCAGGTTTTAAGGCAGTCGCGCACTATACCTGCGTGCAATTGACCCAGCCAAGCATGGAGCAGCGTGAGGTATTCTAGGCTCACCTGCTCGCGGGCAAATACCTGCCGGATGCGGTGGCGCGTGTCATCATCGTAGGGCACGGTGGCGAATTGCTCCAACGTGAGCTTAGTGCCGGGACCGTGACCGGCCAGCCGGCACAACGCTACGTCGAGCCCATCGAGCGAGGTGCCCGACATGAGGCCGATGATGCGGCGGCTGGGTTGCGCGCCGATGGCGCACAGCCGGGCAAGTTGAGGATTCATTCCGTAAAATAAGGTATCACTGGTACGAGCTGCTGCCCCTAATTCTGACTGGCCGGCCACACGCAGTTCCCCGTACCTTCATAGAGCGCTCTTTTCTTTATTAATCCTATGACACTAAACCATTTGAATCTTGTGGTGCACGATGTACTTCACACGCAGGAACTACTGGAAAAATATTTTGGGCTGCGACGTAGTATCCCGGGCAGCAGCAAGTTGGCCATTCTACAGGATGATAGCAACATGATACTCACGCTGAGCAACTTCAGCGCAGAGACGGCAATTACGTATCCGGCAGATTTTCACCTCGGTTTCCGGCAAGAAACCCCAGCCCAAGTCGATGCCCTTTATGAACGCCTGTGCCTGGACGGCTTTGCCATTGACCCACCCCGTAAATTTCACGGGTCCTGGACTTTTTATTGGCGCGAGCCGGGCGGCTTGCTCATCGAGGTACTGTGCTAATGGTTTGCTTAAAATGGCACGACCACCTTCACCCCCACGTTGCGCCCAGGGTTGTAGATACCCAGCCGACCGGTGGGCGATGCCGCATAGTACTCGAAGTATTTCAACCGGTTGAGGTGGGCCTGGTACGCCGTATCAAATACATTATCGACTTGAACGAATAGCTGCACGGCCTCACGCCCGGCCTTGGTGCGTAGCGTGGTGCCCGCGCCCACGCCCAGCAGCAGGTAGCCAGCCGTGGCGGTTTCGGCCCCGTCTACGGCGTAGAAGCGGTTTTGGGGCGCAGTGCCCTCTAGCGTGAAGCGCACGTAGCTGCCCACCAGCCGCTTACCCGGCCGGGCCGGCGCAGTAAGCCGCAGCTCGGTGCGTGCCTGGGACGGCGGAATGAGCGGTAGGTAACGGCCCGCCGCGCCCACCCGCTGGCGCAGGGCAGGGTTGTCGTTGAGGCCGATGACGAGGGCCGCGCCCGAGCGCCAGCTTAGCCAGGGCAAGGCGGCGGGGTGCAGGTTGAACGCCACTTCGCCGCCGTAGAGGCGAGCGGCGGCTTGCTGGTACTGGTAGGTGGCGTTGCCGGGCACCAGCTCCACGGGCTGGCCCTGGGCGTCGTAGAGGCGCGCCTGGTAAATGAAGTTATCCACATAGTTGTGGAAAACTTCGGCGCTGGCTTCCCAGCCCGCCGATTTCCACAGCACGCCCACATCTTCCTGCAACGAGAACTCGGGCACAAAGTCACGGTTGCCCAAGTACACAATGTGCGCACCGGGGTCAAGGCCATTCGAGCCTACTTCGGGAATGTTGGGTGCGCGATAGCCGCGCGCCACGTTGGCCCGCAGCACCAAGTGCTCGCCCAGTGTATAGCTGCCGCCCAAGCTGGCCGACAAGCCCCGGTACGTGGTCTTAAAGCTGGGGAATGGCAAGTCAGCGCCCGCCGTGCCGGCCCCGGTGGCCGTGCCGAAGCCGGTGGCGGGGTTGGTCGTTACAAAGAAGTCGTCCCAGCGCACCACGCGGGTGTCGTAGCGTAGGCCTCCGGTCAGCTCTAGCGCCCCCAAGGTCTTTTTGGCCACGCCAAAGCCGCCGATGTCGAACAACTGGTAGGCCGGGATGGGAAAGTCAGTGGCGTCGCGGTGCTGATTGAGCTGGCTCATGCCATTAGCGCCTACGGTCAGCTCGAGGCCGTGCCAGGTGGGCAGCAGGTAGCGGGCCTCGTAGCTGACGGTGGTCAGACGCAGGTCGAGGCCCGGCTGGCTAGGCGCGGTAGGGTGGTTGAACTCTTGGCGGTGGTTTTGCTGCACGCCCAGCAGCAGGCGCAATTCACCGGCCCCGAGCTTAAGCGCGCCATCGGCGAAGGCCCGGTAGTGCTGGATATGCTGGCGCAACGCGCTCTGGCCGTAGGCGCGCAAGTCAGCGTCGGGCACCAGCGGGCGGGTTTTCACGTCGTCGGCACCCGCTTCGAGTACCTGCCGGGTAAAGGTCCGGCTCAGCGAGTCGCGGCTGCCGTCGGGGATTTCTTGGTGGTTGTCGTAGGCAGTCAACCAGAGGTGCAGGCCGCCCCAAGGCTTCTGCACGCCCACCATGCCCGTCAGCGTCAGCTCGCGAAAGCCGGTGTTGTACACCAAGCCATCCACGGCGTTGCGGTAGTCGCGGGCCAGCCGGTGGCTGGCGCGGAAGCTGGTTTGCAGGCCGTTTTTCTGGTAATTGAGGGCGGCCGATACGCCCAGCAAGGCATTTACCGACTGGTACTCGGTGAGGACTTCGCCGTGCAGCTCACCTTCGGGACCGTTGGGCAGGGCGGGCAGCAGGTTTACCACGCCGGCTACGGCGTCGGAGCCGTAGAGCAGGCTGGCTGGGCCTTTCACTACCTCTATCCTATCCACGCCGTAATTGTCAACCTCGATGCCGTGCTCGTCGCCCCACTGCTGGCCTTCCTGGCGCAAGCCATTATACAAGGTCAAAACCCGATTGTAGCCCAACCCTCTGATGAAGGGCTTGGAGATATTCGGCCCCGTCGTGACCGCAGTCAAACCCGGAATGCCCCGCACGGCCGCATCGATAATATTGGTGCTGGCAGTGGCGCGCAGTTCACGCTGCCCCATTGCCGCGATGAGCACCGGCGAGCGCCGCAGCTCGGTGCTACGCGACACGCCCGTGACTACGACTTCGGCGAGTGACTTTTCGGCCTGCTGCAAGCGGATGAGCATCAACTGGGTCGTGGGCAGAGTCACCGCCTGGCGAGCCGGGGTGTAGCCCACGGCGCTTACTTCTAGCAGCAGCTTACCGGCCGGTAAGTCAGGTAGGGTGAAGCTGCCAGCCTCGTCGGCCGTGGTGCCCTGGTGCAGGGCAGGCACGGCCACACTGGCATACGGCACAGGCCGACCGGCTTGGTCAAGGATGCGGCCGTGTAGCGCCTGGGCATGGGCCAGGGCCGGGAGAAACAGTAGGCAGAGAAGCAGTAACTTCATAGGGAAAAGGCAAAAGCGTGGCTAGCAGCAGGCATTTCCGCCGCTGTGAAAGACAAAAACCGCGTTGGTCACTACTACCTGCTGTTGGGGCTAACCTGCACCCGAGCAGTATTAGCCTATCATCGTCTGCAAGAGCAGGTAGAGGTTGAGCACCACTATCAAGCCCGCCACGACCCAGGCCGTCACGCGCACCCAAGGCTTGTTCACGAACACGCCCATCTTCAACTTGTCGTTGGTGAAGAGCACCAGCGGCACCACCGCAAACGACAGCTGCAACGACAGCACCACTTGGCTGAACACCAAGAGTTGCCCCGTCCCCTTTTCACCGTACAAGACCGCCACCACCAACGCCGGCACCACCGCCACCAGCCGCGTGATGAGCCGCCGCACCCAGGGCTTGAGGCGCAGGTTGAGAAAGCCCTCCATTACAATCTGCCCCGCCAGGGTGCCGGTAAGCGTCGAGCTTTGCCCCGAAGCCAGCAGCGCAATCGCGAAGATGGCGCTGGCCGCCGTGGCCCCCAGCACCGGCGACAGCAGCTTGTGCGCGTCGGCAATGTCGGCCACGTCTTCGTGCCCTTTGCCGTGGAAAGCGGCCGCCGCTGTCACGAGAATGGCCGCATTGACAAAGAAGGCCAGGAACAGCGCCACTGTCGAGTCGATGGTGGCAAACTTGATGGCCGAGCGCTTGCCGGCCTCGGTTTGCTCTATCTGCCGCACTTGCACGATGCTGCTGTGTAGGTACAGGTTGTGCGGCATCACGGTAGCCCCCAAGATGCCGATGGCCACGTACAGCATGGCCGGGTTCGTCACGACCTCGCGCTGGGGCACCAGCCCACGGGCTAGCCCCAGCCAATCGGGGTGCGAGGCGACTATCTCGTAGAGGAAGCACAAGAATATCAAGAAGATAAGCCCGGCCACCAGGCTCTCTATTATCTTGAAGCCCTTATTCTGAAGCAGTAGCACCAGCAGCACGTCTAGCGTGGTGAAGGCCACGCCCCAAGGCAGTGACAAGCCGAAGAGCAAGTTGAGTGCAATGGCCGAGCCAATGACCTCGGCCAGGTCGCAGGCCGCAATGGCTATCTCGCACAGCACCCACAGCGCGATAGAAACCGGCTTGGAGTAACTATCGCGGCAAGCCTGCGCTAGGTCGCGCCCGGTCACGATGCCCAGCTTGGCTGCCAGGTGCTGCAACAGCATGGCAAACAGATTAGAAATCAAGACTACCGACAGCAGCGTGTAGCCAAAGCGGGCGCCCCCGGCCAAGTCCGTGGCCCAGTTGCCGGGGTCCATATAGCCCACGGCCACCAGCAGCCCCGGCCCCCAGTAGGCCCGAAAGCGCTGCCAGAACGTGGCCCCCGGCCCCGGCACCGGAATGCTGGCGTGAACTTCGCTGAGTGAGGTGCCTTGGCGGGCATGCCGCCAGCCCGGCTCGGCGGTGACTACTGGTAAGGCAGGAACAGAAGTAGTGGGTAATGACACTGGATAACCAATAAGTTACGGCAAAGCTAAAAGCGATTTTTAGACTAGCCTAAATATTTTTTTAAACCAACCTAAATACTACTTTAGAGCGCAAAAGGTTTCTAGCTGGGTGACCAAAGCGTGTCCTTCCGCTGCACACGGCCCGCCGTGCCGACCTTTGTCTTTCGACAACCCTTTGCTCATGTCCGCATCTCCTGGCCTCAAGCGCCGCCTGGGCCTGCTCTCGCTGGTAGTGAGTGTGGGCTTGGTACTTACCAAGTTCTACGCTTATCGCCTCACGCACTCGCAAGTGGTGCTGACCGATGCCTTAGAGAGCATCATCAACGTGTTTACCAGCGGCTTTGCGCTGTATAGCTTGTACCTGGCCGACCTGCCCAAGGACGAAAACCACCCCTACGGCCACGGCAAGGTTGAATATCTGTCGGTGGGCTTTGAGGGCGCGCTGATTTTCATAGCGGGTGCTTTCATCCTCTACAGTGCCAGCCTGAGCCTTTTGCACCCGCACGCGGTGGCGCGGCCCGACTGGGGTGTGGCGCTGCTGGCGAGCACGGCCGTCATCAATTTTGGGCTAGGGTTGTGGCTGGTACGGGCCGGGCGGCGGGTGCAATCGGTGGCGCTGGTGGGCGATGGCAAGCACCTCTACATCGACGCACTCACGAGCATCGTATCATCGGCGGCGCTGGTACTGGTGCATTTCACGGGCGTACTACGCTTCGATGGTGGCGCGGCGCTGCTGCTGGGCGGCTTCATCTTGTACAATGGCTACCAACTCTTGCGCAGCGCCATCTCGGGCCTGATGGATGAGTCGGACCTTGCCACGGTGGCCGAAGTCATTGCTGAATTGCAGCGCCTGCGCCGCCCCTGCTGGATAGATGTGCACAACCTACGCGTGCAGCGGTACGGCGCCAACCTGCACATCGACTGCCACATGCAAATGCCGTTTTACTATTCGCTGGAGAAAATCCACACCGAAATCCACGAAGTGGAGGCTCTTATTCGCGCTCGTTTCGCAGCTGTGGAGGTCGAGATGTTTGTGCACGCCGACCCCTGTTCTTACGCTGCCTGCTCGCTGTGCCACATGCCCGAGTGCCCGGTGCGCCACCACCCCTTCGAGCGCGAAATCGAGTGGGATATCCACAACGCGGTGAAGGACGAGCGGCATCACTTGGTATAATGAGTGAAGGAGCGAGTTGGTGAATGAGTGAATGATTCTTACCAAAAACATTCACTCATTCACCAACTCGCTCCTTCACTCATTGACTATTTCGCTGGGCTGGTCCACTTACTATCTTTCAAGCGAAAGCGCCACGGCAAAGCCACGGCCTCATCGCCCGCATACTCTAAACCCACGCGGGAGCTAGCGATGATATTCTCAGCGGCAATAGCTTCGCCGTGGTCTTCGAACCAGATGTGCGGGCCGGTCACCAGTTCGCCAGTGAGGGCAGGAGTGACGCCGAGCGCCTGGCTCAGCACGCCGGGGCCGGCCGTGAGGTTGCGGGCCACCTTGGGTAGACTTCGGCGGCGCAGCATCACGTCAATGCCTTCCAGCGGCTCGATGGCCCGGATTAGCACGGCATCGGGGTGCTCGGCATCGTGGGTGGTGATATTGAGCAGCGTATGGATGCGGTACACGTTGTAGAAATACGCGTGGCCGCCCGGCTGGTACAGCCCCTTTGCCTGCTTGGCTTTGCGCTGCAAGTGCAGCGTAATACTCGGGTCGCCCTCGTGCCGGTAAGCCTCAGTTTCGACGATGCGGCCGGTGGTCAGCGCGCCATCGATGCGAGTGCAGATATGCTTACCCAATAAGTCGCGGGCAATGGTGAGCACGTCGGGGCGCTGGAAGAAAGCGAGCGGAAGGGTGGCTGATTGGAAGTCGTTTGTCATTGCGAGCGCAACGCCGTGGAGCGCGGAAATCTTTCCTGCACAACTCACTACGCTGACGAGTAATACGGACGAAAAGGAAAGACTGCCACACTCCACGGCGTTGCGCTCGCAATGAAGGATAGGTGTACCTTTGTATTCGCCACGGTGACCAGACTCCTACCCACGGAGCGAGGTTGAAAAGGGAATCCGGTTTGAAGCCGGAGCTGTCCCCGCAACTGTACGCGCTACATCGGGGTGGGCACCCCACGCCACTGCCAGCGGCGGTTATCAACTTGATAATCAATGCAGCGGGAAGGCCGCCCACCCGGCAGCGCAAGCCAGGAGACCTGCCAGGGCAAATACAGGTTCAGCGCTCGCGGAGGACGGGCGGAGAATGAAAGCGCCTGCCCGGCCGCGTCCGTTTCGGACTACGCCAGCGGGTTGTTTTCGGCCTCAGCCTCAGCGCAGTTTCTGGCTTCGGCCAAAAATCGCGGCGAGGTTTTGGACTGAATTTTCGCTTGAAAATTTAGTTCGTGTTGATTTTCAACATTTTTACCCCTTCTTTTTTCAGCCTTGGCCGCTGCTGGGCAAGCTGTGTCCTGGCGGGTGCGCTGCTCACAGCGAGCTTCGAAGCCCACAGCCAAGCCAAGCCCGCCCACCCGGCCCGGCCCGATACGCTGCTCACGGCCCGCCGCCACCGGCTGCCCGAGGCGCGGGTACGGGCCGTGCGGCCCAGTCGCTTTGCGGTGGGCAGTCGGCAAGTGGTGCTCGACTCGCTGGCGCTGGCGCAGTACCGGGGCGGCACGCTGGTCGAGCTGTTGGAAGCACGCACGCCGCTGTATTTCAAGAACTACGGGCCGGGGCAGCTGGCGTCTATCTCGCTGCGAGGCACGGCCTCGCGCCACACGGCCGTGCTGTGGCAGGGGTTTAATATCAATATTCCGTCGCTGGGCGAGGCCGATTTTGCCATTCTGCCTGTCGGGGCGGCCACCAGTATTGCGGTGCAGCCGGGGCCGGCGGCGGCACTCTACGGCAGCGGGGCCATCGGCGGCGTGGTGCTGCTCGATACCGAAACCGACTGGCGGCGCGGCCTGCGCGGCAGCCTGCAAGGCGACGCGGGCAGCTTTGGCCTACGCGGCGGCAGCTTGGCCGTGCGCGGCGCTACGGCCCGCGTGGCAACGCGCACCACGGCCAGCTGGCGCACCGCCCAAAACGACTACCCCTACACCATTCAGGAGGCGCGGGGACCGGCTACCTACCGCCTCACCAATGCGGTACTGCACCACCAATGGAGCCTGAGCCAGGACGTAGCCCTGCGCCTGGGCACGGCCGGCGAGCTTACGGCCACCGCCTGGCTCACTGATACCGACCGCGACATCATGCCCAGCGTGTATGCCGCGCCTACTCAAACGCGGGAGTACGACCAAAGCCGCCGCTTGCTGCTGGGCTACCGACACCAGGCCTCGGCGCGACGGCAGTGGTCGGTGCGCGGGGCGTGGTTTGAGGATGTGCTCGACTACCTCGATGGCGGGGCCATCAGCCACTCGCTCATGCGTACTACGCAAGCGCAGGCTGAGCACACCGCCGCCCTAGGCGAGCGTGGCAGTCTGCGCGTGGGGGGTGAAGTTCAGCATTTTGCCGCCAACATCGATGGCTACGGCACCACGGCCGTGGCCGAAAACCGGGCCGCCGCCTTTGCCCTGCTACGCTACGACCCCCGCCCCAACCTGCGGCTGTCGGGCAACTTGCGCCAGGCCTTTTTGCCGGGCGGAGCGGCTCCGCTCACGCCCACCGTGGGCGTAGAGTGGGACTGGCTGGGCGGCCGGCCCGCCAGTGCCGCCGACTCGGCCCGGCCGGTGCTCACGCTGAAGGCCAGCGCCTCGCGCAGCTACCGCGCCCCTACCCTCAATGAGCGCTACTGGCGCCCCGGCGGCAACCCCGACCTGCGCCCCGAAACCGGCTGGGGCTACGAGGCGGGCGCGCAATTGCGCCAGCCGCTCGGCCCGCAATCCAGCCTCCAGCTCGAAGCCACCGCCTTCCATCAGCTCGTAGACGACTGGGTGCAGTGGATGCCCAACGACCAAGGCATCTGGAGCCCGCGCAACCTGCGTCAAGTGCGCAGCCAGGGCCTCGAAACCAGTCTGGCCTATCGCCTGCGCCACCTGCGCTACCGCGTGCACGCCCGCGCCGCCTACAGCCTCACCCACACCACCAAGGTGCAAGGCTCGACGGCCGACTACGACCCCGTGGGCGTGCAGCTGATGTACGTGCCGCTCAATCAAGCCTCCTTCGTGGCCGACCAGCAGTGGCGCGGCTGGCTGCTCAGCACCCAGGCCAGCGCCACTGGGAAGCGCTATACCGATGCCTCAGCCTCCGATTTTCTGCCGGCTTATGCGGTGGCCGGGGCTACACTAGGCTACACCTGGCACTTGGCAGGCTGCGACTTAACTTCTTCACTGCGGATTTCTAACCTGCTCAACCAAGCCTACTACGGCTACCCCGGCCGGCCGGCTCCGCCGCGGGCGTGGCAGGCCAGCCTGCGGCTCGACTGGCGCTAGCCGGGCCGGGTGCTTTTGCTTTTCTTCCATTACCCTTTTTGATTTGACGCTTTTCCAGCGTCGGCTTTTTATGAAAAAACTTTTTCGCCCGCTGCTGCTGAGTGCCGCGCTTGTTAGCTTCCTGGCTAGCTGCTCCAACGACACGACCACACCCACGCCCACCGGCGGCTCGGGGCAATATGCGTTTGTGATAAACGAAGGCAACTACACCAACGGCATCGGCTCGGTGAGTCGGTTTGATAAAAGCACCAAGGCGCTCACGATTGACGCCTTTGCTAATGCCAACAACGGGGCCGTACTCGGCAGCGTGGTGCAAAGCATGGGCGTGGTAGGCACGACCGGCTACGTGGTGGTCAACAATAGCAACAAAGTAGAGGTGGTGTCGCTGCCCGATTTCAAATCGAAGACCACTATTGCGGGCCTCAACCAGCCACGCTATTTCGCGCAGTCGGCCGTCAATTCGCTTAAAGGCTACATCACTGAGTGGCTCGGCGGGCCGTACCCCGCGCCGTACACCAATGGCCGCGTGAGCATCATCGACCTGGGTACCAATAAGGTAACGGGCACGGTGCCGGTGGGCATCAACCCCAACCGGGCCATCGCGGCAGCGGGCAATATCTACGTAGCCAACAGCAGCTCGTCGTTCCTGACCGTTATCAACGACGCCTCGGGCGCGGTGAGCGGTACCGTCGCGCTGCCTTCGCCGGCCGGCGATATTGTGGTTGACAAAAACGGTAACATCTGGGTGCTGTGCTCGACCGACTATGCCTCGGTGCCGGCCTCGCTGGTGCGCTTTAGCCCAGCCACGCCTACTACGCTCACGCGCTTACCGCTGCCCACGGTGGGCTCGGGCGGGGGCCTGCGCATCAGCCCCGATGGCCAGCAGCTCTACTACAGCTATGGCAAAGGCGAGTACCGCATGAACATCACCGATACCGCGCTGCCCACTACGCCGCTCATCCGCCGCAGCTTCTACGGCTTCGACATCGACCCCAGCACCGGCACGCTCTACGGCACCGACGCCCTCAACTACAGCAACCCCGGCCGCATGCTACGCTACCAGACCAATGGTACCATCATCGACTCGGCTACCGTGCAAGTGAGCCCCAACGGGGTCGTTTTCTATTAAGCAGCAGATGATTGCTGACTCCAAAACTGCTTTAGAAACTACTGAAAATAAGCTACCTGCCCTCCAACTCTTCCTATCCTGAATGCCGAAACGGCCTGCCTCTACACAAGAGGCAGGCCGTTTTTAGGTAATAACTAGGCGGGGCGGCGAGACAGCTAGTCGGCTAGGCCGTCGTGGTTTTTGTCTTTGGCTTTGTCGGCGTTATTGTAGAGTTCCTTGCCGGTGTGGGCCGATGTATCGCGGGCGATGCCGGCGGCCAACGAGTCGCCATTCTTGGGTCCGTCGGGGTGGTTATCGGTCATTTTTTTGGAGGCTCCGGTTTCAACGTTGGTATCGCCGGTGTTGCCACCGGTGTTGCAGGCACTCAGGGTGAGGGGCAGGGCGGCAGCCAGGGCCAGCAGGCGGAAAGTGCGGTTCATGAGGGGAGAAAGAAGGTGATGAAGCAAGGTAGCGAGCAGACCCGCAGCAATGGCCCGGCTCGTGGTTGTCAGTACCGAAAAAAGCCAATTGAGGTTGTGCCGCGTGCTACCTCCGCCGGGCGGGCTGGGCGCAGTTGCGGCCGCCGGGCTAATTTTGCATCGTATGGCCCGCGCATCATCCTTTTCATTTCGGCTTCGGCAGCGAGTACTCGCCTATCGGTGGCGACGCGTGGGGGTGCTGGCTGGCAGCAGCTTAGCCCTGAGCCTGCTGCTAGTGCTCTATCTTTTTGGCACAGGCGACCACTTTTTTGGCCGACTTTTTACCGCGTTTTTCGTATGGTTCTCGCTGCTGGCGGCGACGTTTCTGGGCATTCTTCCGTTTATTAGATGGGCCACTACCCATTGGTTTGGACGGGGCTGGGAAGCCGAGACGCTACCCACCAAGCGAACGCCTTCTAAACCAACGAGTCAGCGCCCGGTTGCTACTACAGCTGGTCGCCGCCCACCTTCATCTTTAGCTTAATTTTCTATCCGTGAAAACCAATCTGCTGCACATCAAGAATATGGTTTGCCCGCGCTGCGTCGAGGCGGTTCAGAACTTGCTGGTGAAAGCCGGCTACGAGCCTATGGCCGTTACGCTGGGCCAGGCGCGCCTGGCCCCCGGCACGCCCGTCGACCCCAAGGCCGTGGCTCCGCTGCTGCGCGAGGCCGGCTTCGACGTGCTGCTCGACCGTGCCGAGCAACTCACCGAGCAGATTAAAACCGTGCTGCAAGAGTACCTGGAGCACCTGCGCACCGCGCCGGCTCCGCTCACCACGTCAGCTTTTCTGGCCGACCGCTTCGCTACTACCTACTCGCACCTGAGCAAAGTTTTTTCGCGCACCGCCAATCTTACGATTGAGAAATACCTCATTCGCATGAAGATAGAACGCGTGAAGGAAATGCTGAGCTACGGCGAAATGACGCTGGTGCAGATAGCCGACAACCTCCGCTACAGCTCGGGCCAGCACCTGAGCAACCAGTTCCGCCAAGTGACCGGCCGCTCGGTGAGCGAGTTCCGCCGCATGCTCCAGCCCGACCGCCTCTCGCTGGACGCGCTGGGGTAATGAGTGAATGAGTGAGGTGCGAATGAGTGAATGAAAAAGGGCTAGCGTAGGATTAAAACCCTGTTGCTAGCCCTTTTTCATTCATTCATTCGCACCTCACTCATTCACTATAAGCCTTGCAGGCCTCTACGCACTCGCGGCAGGCTTGGGCACACTGCTGGCAGTGGTCATGGTGGTGCTGGCCGCATTCGTCGGCGCATTTCTGGCAGATTTCGATGCACTCTTTGATGACGTGCTGGGCGTGGTCGGAGTCTCGGGCAATGAAGGCGGCCGTGAGTCGACAGATATCGGCGCAGTCGCGGTCGAGGCGGATGCAGGGCACCATCATTTTGATATCGGCTTCGTGCAGGCAAGCGTCGGCGCAGTATTCGCAGGCGGCTACGCAGCGGGCCAGGGCATCGAGCAGGGAACGGTAGTCTTGGGGAGCGTTTTTCATGGAAATTGGGGAGATAGAGAGTAGCCCGCTACAGCGGCCGGGCTGTTTTCTTGTACGCGGCATGCTACCGCAAGGCGGTGTAATTTGTCGGCGGCCAGCGTGCAGAATTTGGCAGTGAGACAGGGCAGGCCAAAATTCTGTACGCTGGCCGCCACAACCTTGCGGCCGCCACCGCCGACTATCGGGGTCATTAGCGTGTTAAAATAGCAACTAAGTAGCTGCCCCTTTATGAAGAAAGTACTTTACCTGCTCTGGCTAAATGGTGCCCTGCTGGCCACGCCGGCCCTGGCCCAGCACGACCACCACGCCATGCCCGGCATGGCCATGCCCACCGACAGCAGCCACCACATGGCCGGTATGGATATGAGCGGCACCAGCATGAGCCACGCCTACTCGCGTAACCTGCCCATGAATCGCAACGGCTCGGGCACCGCTTGGCAGCCCGACCAAACGCCGATGTACATGTGGATGCAGCACAAAGGCCCCTGGATGCTGATGTACCACGGCAGCGCCTTCGGCCGCTACACCA
The DNA here is from genome assembly GCA_964251335.1 of uncultured Hymenobacter sp. Classification (GTDB taxonomy): domain Bacteria; phylum Bacteroidota; class Bacteroidia; order Cytophagales; family Hymenobacteraceae; genus Hymenobacter. The sequence goes on along the minus strand of CAXUKA010000036.1, from coordinate 7,533 downwards.
GCCAGAATTTCAACCACGATGGCGCACGCGGCCACGCTAACGCCGTGGACGGCCCCAACTGGCTGATGACCATGGCCCAGCGCAACGTAGGCGAGCACGGGTTATTGAATTTAACGCTGATGATGAGCCTCGACCCGCTGACCGAAACGCGGGGCGGCTACCCGCTGCTGTTCCAGACCGGCGAGAGCTACAAGGGCCAGCCGCTCATCGACAAGCAGCACCCGCACGACTTTATTTCGGGGCTGAGCGTGGGCTATACCTATGCGTTTTCTAAGGATGTAGACCTGACGGCTTACCTGGGCTACCCCGGCGAGCCGGCCATTGGGCCGACGGCGTTTATGCACCGCATTTCGGCCATGCCGAACCCTGATGCGCCGCTCTCGCACCACTGGACCGATGCCACGCACATCACCTTCGGGGTGGCCACGCTGGGGCTGCGCTACAAGCAGTTCAAGCTGGAAGGCAGCAACTTCACGGGTCGCGAGCCCGACCAGTACCGCTACGATTTCGACCGGCCCCGCGCCGACTCCTGGGCCGCCCGCCTCAACTGGAACCCGACCTCGGAGCTGGCCCTGCAAGTCAGCCACGCCTTCATCAAAAGCCCCGAAGACCTGCACCCCGACGAAAACGTGCGCCGCACCACGGCCTCAGTGCTGCACAGCCGCAGCTGGGGCGACCGCCATTTCATCGCCTCGTCGCTGGTGTGGGGCCTGAATAAGGGCACCGGCCACGGGGCCGAGCACGCCGTGCTGGCCGAAACCAACCTCACGCTGGGCCGGCCCACTTTTTACGGCCGCTACGAGTTTGTGCAGAAGGACAGCGAGGAGCTACAATTCTACACCGTCGGCCCCAACGATGGTTTTATCGACGCAGTTTTTAATGTCCACGCCCTCACGCTGGGCAGCAGCTACCGCCTCGGCGGCGCACGCGGGCCAGAGCTAAGCGTGGGCGGGCAAATCACCGGCTACGTCATTCCGCAGGCGCTGCAAAACGACCAGCGCGGGCGCGGCTACACGCAGCTGGGCTACGGCAAGCTGCCGCTGTCGGCCTCGGTCTACGTGCGCCTGAATGCGCCCTGGATGCAAATGGGACGGATGTAAGCACTGGATATTTGGCTGGCAGTTCGCAACCATTAGGCCCCGAAATAGTCTCTAGGCGAAGTACCTTGCCCTATCCTTTCACTGCTTCCTGTATGACATTTTGCCGGCTGCTTTCCGCATCCTTACTGCTCACCGCATGGCCCGTCTGGGCACAGGTGCCCACCACCCCACTCAACTTGGACATGGAACAGGTGGACCACCAGACCCACCGGCTAGCGGGCTGGCAGCCCAATACCCACGTGGGTACCCCGCCTTCTGTGACTAGTAGCTACCGACTGGAGGCCGATTCGCTGACGCACCACGGGGGCCGCTATGCGTTGCGCATTCAGGCCACCGGCCAGGCCAAGGACGAGAATGATTTTGGGGTGGCGAGCCAGCGCGTGCCCGTTACGTTTAAGGGTAAAACCCTCAAGTTGACGGGCTTCCTCATAACCGACCAGGTGCAAAACGGCTACGCGGGCCTCTGGATGCGCGTGGACGGCCCGGAGGGCGTCATGGCCTTCGACAACATGCAGAAGCGCCCGGTGAAGGGCACCACCGATTGGCAACAGTACACTATCAGCTTGCCGCTGGGCGGCGAGGCCGAGGCCATCTACATTGGTGGGCTGCTGCCGGCCAGCGGCAGCATGTGGCTCGACGACCTGACCCTGACCGTGGACGACAAGCCCCTGGCGCTGGCCCCGCCGAAGCCCGTGGCGCATTACAAGGCCGAGCAGGATACCGCTTTTCGGCACGGCTCGGGCCTGGCGATTGACAACCTGAGCAAGCAGCAAATCGACAACCTCGCGGTGCTGGGCCGGGTGTGGGGCTTCGTGAAATACTACCACCCCGCCGTGGCGCGGGGCGACTATAATTTCGATGCCGAGCTACTGCGCATATTGCCCAAAATACTGGCCAGCAAAGACCTCAATTCGCGTAGCGAAGTACTGAGCGCGTGGCTCACCGGCCTCGGCCCGGTGCCCGCGTGCCGCACCTGCCGCGAGCCCGCGCCCGACAGCACCCGCCTAGCGCCCGACCTAGCGTGGCTAACCGACAAAAACCAGCTTAGCCCGGCCTTGAGCCAGCAGCTGGTGTACCTGCGGCACAACCGCAACCAGGGGCCGCACTACTACATAAAGGCCGCGCCAAGCGTCGGCAATCCGCTTTTTCTGCACGAAGAAGCTTACGCCAGCCAGGCCGCGCCCGATGCTGGGCTGCGCCTGGTGGCGCTGTTCCGATACTGGAACATAATTGACTATTTCTTCCCCTATCGCTACGCCATTGGGGCGGACTGGCAGCCGGTGCTGCCTGAGTTCATTCCGCAATTTGTGGCCGCCCGCACTGCCGAGCAGTACCGGCTGGTGGCGCTGGCGCTCATTGCGCGCATTCACGACACGCACGCTAACATCTCCAACGACAAGGCGCTAAGCACTTATTGGGGCACTTACTACGCCCCGCTGTGGCTGCGCTTTGTGGAGGGCCAAGCCGTGGTGGCGGGCTACTACGATGCCACCCTCGGGGCGGCTACCAGCCTGAAAGTCGGCGATGTAGTGGTGCAGGTAGATGGCAAGCCGGTGGCTGATATCGTTAAAGCGCGCCAGCCCCTCACGCCCGCCTCCAACGAGCCGACCCAGCTGCGCAACATCGCCCGCGACTTGCTGCGCGGCTCTACCAAGCAGGTGGCGCTGGTGGTGCGCCGGGCCGGCCACGAGTTCCCGGTCACGGTCGAGCGGGTGCCCGCCAGCCAGCTCGACCTGGGGATAAATTATGGTACTCCCGACCCCAAGGCCGCGGCCTGGAAAATGCTGCCGGGCAACATCGGCTATCTGGCGCTGGGCACTATCCACAACGCTGATTTGCCGCAGATTATGGCCGATGCTAAAAACACGAAGGGGCTGATTATTGACATCCGCAACTACCCGTCGGAGTTCATGGTGTTTTCGCTTTCCAAATACCTGCTTACCAAGCCCAAGCCTTTTGTGCGCTTCAGCGTGCTGCAAGCCACGTATCCTGGTTTTTTTGAGCGCATTCGCCCCTTGAGTGTAGCACCCGATTCCAAGGTAGGTACTTACCCCGGCAAGGTCATTATCCTGATAGATGAGCTATCGCAGAGCCAGGCCGAATACACCACCATGGCCCTGCGCACTGCCCCCCGCGCCACGGTAGTAGGCAGCACCACGGCTGGGGCCGACGGCAACGTATCGAGCATTGTGCTGCCCGGCAACGTGAACACCCGCATCAGCGGCATCGGCGTGTATTACCCCGATGGCCGCGAAACCCAGCGCGTCGGCATCGTGCCCGATGTGGAGGCAAAACCCACTCTCAAAGGCATCGCCGAGGGGCGCGATGAAGTGCTGGAAAAGGCGGTGCAATTGGTTGAGGCCGGGTAATTCATGTAATGCTCACCGCCTACCCGTCGATAAAGCGAAGACCAGAAGAAGGCTGCCAGTACCTTGCGGCTTTCTTCTGGTCTTCGCTTTTTGGCTGTCAATAATGCGTTTAGAATTACAAAACCTCACCAAGTCCTTCGTGGGCAAACCCGTGCTGCGCAACGTGAGCTTGACGGCCGAAACCGGCTACTGCGTGGGCGTGGTGGGCCGCAACGGCGCAGGCAAGAGCACACTCTTCAACCTATTCACCAACATCTTGCTACCCGACAGCGGCCGGCTCATGCTCGATGGCGAGCCGCTGGGCGAAACCTTTCCGGTGGCCGTGAAGCGGCGCATGGGCGCGCTCGTCAACCAAGCGTATCTGGTCGAGCAGCTCACGCCCGAGGAGTACTTGCAGTTCGTGGCCCGCATCTACGACCTGCCCGAGGCCCAGGCCCACATCGAAAGTTTGCTGGCGCACTTGCTGGAGGACTACCCCAAGGTGCGCCACCAGCGCCTGAGCTCGTTTTCGACCGGCATGAAGCAGAAAGTGGCCATTGCGGCGTGCCTGCTGCATCGGCCCGAATTGCTGATTCTGGACGAGCCTTTTAATGGGCTGGATGTGTTTTCGGCCAATAGCCTGCTGGCCTTGCTGAACAGCTACCGGCCGCAGGCGCTCACGTTCATCTCGTCGCACAACCTGGCACACATCGAGCAGGTAGCCACGCACTTACTGGTAATTGACGACAGCGAAGTAAAGTACTGGGGTACGCTCGCCGACTTTATGCACGGCGAGCACGCCGTACTCGGCGACACGCTACTCCAGCTTATTCAGCCCGTGGCCCCCACCTCTACCCAAGACCTGTCATGGCTGACTACGCAACGCTAGGCCACTACCTGCCCTACCTGCTGGGCCGCCGCCTGCGGGCCGTGGTGTGGCCCGACAAAGGCGGCGAGCGCGCCGTGGCCCTGCTGCTGCTCGGCCTGATGGCGCTCTACGGCGTGGGCTTCGGCTTCATGCTCAATCACCAGAATGCGGAAGGCCTGGCGGCCATGCTGCCCAAGCTACTGACTACTATGAACGCCGCCTGGCTGGTGTCGATGCTGCTGGTCGATTTTCTGCCGGCGCTGCGCCCCGTCACGCGGCCGCTGCCCGAGCACTTCCCCGTATCGGAGCGGCAAAATGTAGTGACAGCTTTTTTACTGGATTTCATCACGTTGCGTCGGCTGCTGCTGGCCACGCTCTTGCTGATGGCGCTGGCCGTGGCCCCGCGCCACGCGGCGGTGCCAGGCTTTAGCTTGCTGCTGGTGCTGGGGGCCACGGTGTGGAGCTTCAATGTGCGGCTGCTGGCTACGCTCCGGCGCTGGCGGCACCCACTGCTGGCCGGGCACCTGCTCAGCCTGGGGCTGATGGGCTGGTGGCTTTTTGTGCCTACCGCGCCCTACGCCAAGGTGCTGGGCGTGGGCATGGCGCTGCTGCCCTGGCTGCTGGGGGCGGCGCAACTCTACTTGCTGGCCCCGTATTTCAGCGCCCGCTACCTGCCGGCCGAGGCCTCGGCCGCTGCCCCCACTGGCACCACGCTGGCCCGGCTGCCCCTCGAATGGAAAGCCTATCTACGCAAGGTGTGGCTACCCCTGACGATAGGCGCAGCTTTTAAAGTCTTATTGCTGGTTATCAGCGGCTTGGGTATGGTCGAGAATGGCAAAATAGTCAACCAGAGCGTTGTTTACATGGCCCTGCTACCCGTGGTTAGCTTCACGTATATCAATAATAACCTCTTCGCTTTCCTGGGTAGCATCACCGCCAACGAAGTGTTGCGCCTGGGGTTAACGCCCCGTCTGGCCTCGTTGTATTTCCGGCTGGTGGGGCCGATAGTATTGGCTGACTCCTTGCTAGCGGTACCGCTGGTACTAGGCTTGTTTCCGGCCGGGCTGTGGCACCTGCTGGGTGTAGTGCCGCTGGGGGCTGTCATGCTGCTGAGCATCGGGCTGTGGGGTAGCCTGTATCAGGCCAAACCTGTTGCCAAGCCCGTCGACTTTGCCAACATGCGCAACAATACCTCCCAGCTGATGAGCGGGGCGAGCATTGCCCTGGCGGCAGTGCTGTACTTTTTGCCTTGGTGGTGGGCTCGCATTGCGCTGACGCTGCTCGTGGCGGCATCGGCCGCGTGGCCCCTGCGCCAGCTGTGGCAAAATGATGGCACGTTGCGGCGGCGGTTGTGGAAGGGCATTGGGGCGTGAGGTTGCTCGGCTTTGGTATATCAGCCACAGCAACATAGCCTGCGATAGCAGATTCGCAGCTAAAGTTTCTCAGGATAAGGCCTTACGTATGTAATTCGTATTGACTGGCTTTTCCAAGGTGTATTATCTTTTACAAAGGGCAGCTCAATAGTAAGCAGTGGCAATTTAATACGCTTATCTGCATAGAAAGCAAAGCCTTCGCCCTCTTTACCGTGCTCTGAACTGATATAGTACTTAACTGAATTTGGGTAGCTTTTTTTGAGAAATTTCACTAAATACTTATATTCTTTTTCAGCATTATCGACAATAGAATCCTGATAGAAAATAGTAAGAATGGCCACTAATGAATTAGTCGAAGCTGCGCCATTAGTTGCATACCCATAAGCGTAAAAGGATTCTATAAACCCACCGGTTGGGTTATGGCGCAAAGCGGTGCAATTTGATATACTGCCAGAAAAATCAGTTTTTGTTTTATCATACACATTTATTCCAAGCTTGAAGTCATGGCTTTGGCAGTATAGTTTAATAGAATCAAGTGACGAATTAACCGGGAAACCATTATATATTTTCAATAACAAAGAACTATCACTTGCTTGCCCGAAGCAATGACAACAAGGAAGTAAGAAACATAGTGTTAATATCTTAGAACACCTCATTGCACACCTTTTTAATCAAGCCTAAATATAGAGAAAGCCCAGCTTATAAGTGATAACTACTCTGGCACATCGGCCCACAGCAGCAGCGCTTCCGATAGCGGATTCACGTCCAAATTCACCAGCCGCACGCCGTAGCGCAGCTCGTCGCCCTCGCGGATTTCGCGGCTGCCGAGGCTAATGACTCGCCGCAGCCGCTGGGCATTGCGGTAGTCGCGCAGGGCCACCGCGTCGGCAAAGGCAAAGGCTGTAGCCGGAATACCGTAGCCTAAGATGAGTGGGCCACTATCGACTGTGCCTTCGCCGGTAGTGTAGTCAGTGGCATACTCGCGGTACATCCGCAGCACGCCGAGGTTGGTGCTGTGGGCAGCTTGGTAACGCTGGTACTGCTGCCGGGCAAAAGCGGAATCGACCTGCGCCAGAAACCAGATGCTCCAACCCAACATCGAGCCACGCGGCTCTTCGCTGACGCGGCCCTGCGCATCGACCTGCGAGGCAAGCAGGCCCGTAGCGGGGTCGAGCCAGTGCGTTTTGGCCGTGGTTACCCAGTGGCGGCCGGCTTCGGCATAGCGGCTGCCTGTGAGGCGGCTATGCAGGGCCAGCGATGCCAAGGCCACGGTATTATCGGGCAGCCAGCGCAGGTGCGGGTACGAGGGTAGGTTACCCGCAGGCTCTTGCTGGTAGCGGGCGTACAGCGCGGCCGACAAACTATCGTGCAGCTGCCGGTAAGGCGAGTTGAGCACCAGCTGCCGGTGGCAGCCCAGCATCAGGTTGAGGTGGCCTAGGTATAGCACCGAGCTGGGCAGCGACCGCCCGGCGTACTCGGTCAGCATTGCGGCTTTGTACGGCTGCTGAATGGGATTGGTCAGCGCTACCTGAATGGCTCGTTCGATGGTAGCGGCAGCTTCGGGGCGCAGGTCGGGCTGCTGTGCAGCTAGGTTGGCTAGCGCGTAGGTGCTGAACGACAGCGTAAATAGCCCCCATTCCGGATTCATCTGCGTCAGCCGGCCTAATGCGGTATTCGGCATTGCGCCTTCCTGAATTACGCGCTCCAGGTAGTTTAGACGCAGCCGCACATCGGGCCGTTCAGGCGGCTGGTAGGTGGGCCAGCTAAACCCAACCCACAGCACTACTCCCAGCAGCAACAGCATTCTGCCCCAACGCACCTGCTTACTCCAGTGTCTATTTTGC
>CAXUKA010000035.1:0-29550 GCA_964251335.1 uncultured Hymenobacter sp. | reverse complement strand
CTTTAATAATCTACGCAAAACGCGCCTACGAACGAGTTTCGTAGGCGCGTTTTGCGTAGATTATAGCTGGAGCGGTTAACAGCATCATTCTTAAATAAACTAGCGCGTGGGAAGAAGAATGGGATGGTCGGGTAAAAATGGGCACGGAGCTAAGGTATGTTGGGACGGTAGTGGAATTTGGTTTCGAGCGGGGTGCAATAGCCTAAGGCAGAGTGCAGCCGCCGGGTGTTGTAGTAGTGGTCGAGGTATTCAGCTAGTTCGAGACGTGCCTCTTGCAGGTCGGCAAAATAGGCGCCACGGGGCAGCAGCTCGGTTTTGAGCGTGCTCCAGCCGCTCTCGGCCAAGGCGTTATCGTAAGGATTGCCTGGTCGGCTCAAGCTGGCAATGGCCTGGGTGCGCTCAAGCAGGGTCGTAAAGGCTTCGCTGGTGTACTGGCTGCCGCAGTCGGCGTGCACGAGCAGGCCCGGTGGGAGCTGGCAGATAGCCACTGCTCGATTAAAGGCGGTCAGAATCAAGGCAGTGTGCAGCGATTCGCTCACGTGCCAGCCCATCACGCGCCGGAAAAAGGCATCGCGCAGCAGGCCAGATACGCCCAGTGGCCCGTCGCCAGGGCCAGGTAAGTAATATCGCCGACCCAAATCTGGTTCGGGGTGGTGGCTGCAGGCTAGGTGGCCAACTTGTTAGCAGCAGCTACGGCCTGTGTGTTGGCCTGAGTGGTGTGTGGAGGCCGCGTGCTAGCACGCTTACAGAGGGCGCGTAAGCCGCTGGCTCAGCGCCAGCGGCTTACGTTGCCGGCCTACTGCATGGCCTTAGTGGCGCAGCTAGCGCGTAGCCAACGTTGACCGCAAGGTCCGGTATGGGTGGTGAACATGTGCCGGGCTACCACTTGCCAAGTAGGAAGAGTATGCTCGGCCGCTGGCGTGGAGACGCGTTTACACTAGGCCTAGGAGCCGCTGGGGCTTATGCCCCGCAGTTAGCATTGCTGCCGTACTGGCCAGTAAGCAGCATATAACGTTATGAATGTGCAATGGGGCGGGCCGCTTGCACCCGCGCAACGCGCAACCAGCTCATGCGCGATGCGCGTCGCTGCTTGCCCGTCCTGGTTTACGCGGTGGATCGCCTCGGCCCGAAAGGCCGCATCATACTTGGTTCTGGATCGTTTGTCGGCTGGTTTTTCTGCTTCTATGACAAGGGAAAGTTATTCTCTTCGTGTCCATTCTTATCTGACCACCTCAATCGGTTGCACCAGCGCCAGGGTCGTAAGTGTGTCGAGCAGCGGCCGCACATTCTCAGGACGGGTGCGGCGGAAGCGGGCAGTCACTTGGGCCACGGTGTATTCTGAACTACATCTTCACCAATTGCACTTTCCGTTTCAGTGCTCAGCCCCTACGGCAGCCCCAGTACCCACGCGAAGACGCTTGCCCCCATCTAGCTCGTCGTGAGCCGGATGGGGGCAAGGCCATTGGTGTTGCGTTTAGCCCGCTGAAGCGCGCCGGGCAGTGCTTCTCAGATAGTTCAGACCTTTTGTGGCATAGCCTGTTGGAAGTGGTTTCGTACTCTCATCTCCTTTTAGGGAATAGTACCTCCACCTTGCCTAGGCGTGTTTGGTGGGAGGCTAGGCTTTCTCTGCTAGCAGCCGGGGCTCTGGCGCGTCGGCTGCCAGCAGAGCAGCAGCTGCCCAGTCATATTTCCACTCATAGGTCCAATGGAACGTCATGCTGACATAGTAGTCATTCAGCGTGCCCGCAATACCGGAGAGCCGCACGTTCGGCAGGCCATTGTCGACACCCGAGACAAAGTCGTAGCTGTACCAACCGCTGTGGTCGGCCAGGCACTGCAGACGGTGCCCCTTATTGGTGTCGAAAGTTAGGCCATGGATGTAGTCCCCCTCGTGGCCGTACACGCTGGTGATGTACTCGCCTTCCGCCAGCTGCAACTCATCTTTCCGGTCAGTGATCACGCCGCTGCTTACCACCGTGCCGTCGTCGTAGGTCAGGGTCAGGCCTACAATATGAGGCTGGTTATTGGGTGCACGGTATAGCGTCAGCTTCCGCAGCTCGCCCGCGTGGGCCGCAAAGGTCGTGCCTCCCAACCCGCTGGCGCCGCCGTAGGGGCCAAGCGCACGCGTCACCTTCTCGCTGGTCGGCCGGGCAGTCACGGTGGGGTCGAGGAAGCGCCACACCCGGGCCGAGGCCAGCAGCGCGTCCAGTTCGGCGTTGTACTGCTCCGTCACCTGGGCCCGGCGGGCGAGGTACATGGTGTGCACATGCGCTTCAGCACGGGGGTCATGGAACGAGCCGGCTCCATTCTGGGAATGGACCCGCTCGCCATACCAGCCGTCGAACTTGTCTTCTACTCGGTAAAAAGTATTGGTATTATACTTTACAGTCTGGCCAAAATGTCTTTTTGTGATGAGATTCAAGCGGTCTTGCAATGCCTGGGTGCGCGCCGCCGCAATGGCATCGTTAAACAGAGCCATTTCCTCCTGTAGAATGCCGATTTGAACCTGCCGGTCGGCCTCCGTCTGCTGCGGAAACAACTGGCTGTGCTTGTGCACCCGCTCAGCCTGGGCGCACAGCAGCAGGGTGCCGTAGGCTACTAAGTAGGGCAGCACCTTGATGGATATCCAGGTCTGATGCTCGTCGCGCTCGCGCAGGTACTTGCCCTGTTTCCCAATCAGGTCGGTGATGACGGCTGTGAGCTTCATGGCCCGCTCTCCTGCGTCGTTCAGCCGGCCATAATACACCAGGTTGGTGCGGGCCCCCTCCAGGGTTAGCTTCATGTCGTTGAGCAGCACCTTCTCAATGGCCGTGCGAATGCGCTCGTCCACATAGGCCACCATCTGGTTCCAGAAATCCTGGTCGTGCTGGTCGGGCCAGAGCACGCCCAGCACCGCCTTGATGCCACCGCCTGCCTTCGGAATCAGTCCGATAACCCCCAGCGTTGCTTCGCGTAGCAGGTCGCTGTGCTTCTTAAAGGAAATGGGACTGACTAATTTGTTGTCGACTACCTGCTCGAGGCGAAATAGCTGGTTGTCCCCCGGCATATAGCGGTGTTGCGTCAACAGCGCGCCCACGGCCGCAGTAGCGCCGTACACGTCCATAAAGTTGCCTGTGTGCCGGCACTGGATGCGGTAGTAGCCGTTTCCGGCCTCCATCAACAGAAAGCGTTGGTTTTCGGCATTGGCATTCCAGGTGGCCTGCACGATGTGCGTGCCGTCTTCGCGGCCATGGCCTTCGTGTGAGCCTACCGGCTCCAGGTACAGGTCGCGGTGGCCGGGCTTGATGTAGACGTGCTGGCCCGGTGCCGCATCAAACCAGAAATGCTGCTGTTGCGCGTGTTGCGGGTCAAGGGCCTGCTGCTCGATGTCGGTTCCTGACGTGCCGGAGTTTCCGTGCACGCCCATCGGCATGTCGCTGTGTTTGGCTAGTAGGAAGTAGTGCCTGCCGGGAGCGGGTCTGAATGCCATGTAAAAAAGATAAGAGGGTCCAAAATAGGTCGTAAAGTATGCCGCAAGGTAAGCCACTTTAATGTCCGTACCAGCTCATTTGCCGCGCTTACCCCCGCCCTCAACGGCCCTGTACTGGCGCTGGCCCCCGGCGGTCGCCGGGGGGCGGGGGCAATAACGGCGCGGCAGACAGCCACTTTGTTAACCATGTCTCTCCGTCGAGCTACTAGCTCCTAATTCCCAAACACGTTCTAAGTTGCCCCGCTTTGCTCCAAATCCTAATTCCCCGCTCCGGTCTACTAACCGGAGTGGGGAATATGTTTTTAAAAAGCTAATCACTCAACACGGCGGGCATGCCTTAGTAGACGAGGTAGCGGCAAATGGTGGCCGGTTGAGCGATTGTTTTGGTGGGGATGACGCGGAGGAAACTATATCAATAGTGGGCTTTTCCAAATTGGCGATGCCGTTACGGAGTGACTGTTACGATACCTGTTCGCCGCTTGCCGGCACTAGCACTTGTTCGCTCCAAAGCCAACGGAACAGGCCCAGCGCCTGCGGGGTGGCTATCAGTTTGGCCCAACTACCAACTAACTCAGCCACCGTCGGCCGATGAAAAACCATTTTTAGCAGCGGCACCAGCGGAATTTCATTCCAGTACGCCACCGGCCGGGGTAGCCCGGGGTGACGCAGCACAGGTTGATTGGAAACAGTTGTCACACCGAGGCAGGGCTCTTGGTCCAGACTGCAACTAGGGGCTAGTTGCACCCTGTCATGTGGGCCAGGCAGCGCAGCAGGGGAAGGCCGGGGGGGCGTAGGGGAGGAAAGCTGCCCACGTTCCCGCCAGAAGGGTTGGTGGAGCCAGCAGTTTAGCTCAGCGTAGAAGTGAGCGGCAGTACGGCGGTGTTGCTGTACCGCCTCCTGCTGCCGGGCCTGGTAAAAGGCGAGAGCAGCCGCCTGGTTCTGGGGCTGAGTGAGCAGGGTGTGCACCACAATACTGCCTTGGCAGGCACCGGTGAGCGCATTTTGCACGCCCTGCGTCGCCAGCGGGTCGATGCTGAAATTGGCATCGCCAACCCGTAGGAAGGTGGGGCCGGCCGGGCTGGTCGCATAAGTGGGCGTGACATCGCGGGCAGCTACAGCGCTCACAAGCCGGCCCTGCAGGCAACCACGCAGTGACTCCGACGCGGCGAGCAGGCGGCGATAAGCAGCTTCGGGGCTGACTTTGCCCGCGCTCAGCAAGTGCCTGCGGTCGAGAAAGATGGAGCAGGAGAAGCGCCGGCCGGGTAGCGGCCCGCCCCAAAGCCAGTGGGTGGGCGCGGCTTCAAGGATGGCAGTTTGTTCAGCAGCCAGGGGACAATTTTGCCAACAGCCGTGCAGGGCGAGGGTGGCCGGGGCATAGGCCTGCCGCCCGCCCCCAAGCAGGGCACGCCGGCCGCTGGCATCAATCAAAAAATGGGCGCGCAGTTCGCGGTGCTGCCCAGCTCGGTCGATGCTTAACTGCCAAGCCCCGGCTCGGCGAGCAGGGCGCTGGGCGCGGGCGGGCTGCCAAATCTGCACGCCGGCCGCGCGCGCCGCTTGTAGCAGCAGCCCATCGAACTCGCCCCGATCAACCTGGAAGCCCGAAGCCAGGTTGGAAGTAGGCTCCGGGGACGGCCCCCACCGGGCGCGCAGTCGGTGTGGTTGCAGCAGTCCGGCATCCTCCACCAGTGTTCGCAGCCCCAGGTTTTCGAGTAGGGGCAGCACGCCCGCCGACAGGGACTCGCCGGGATGGGCACGCGGAAACTCCGCGCTTTCAATCAGCAGCACCTCATGGCCCAGCCGGACCAGTTGCCGGGCAATGGTGCTGCCGGCCGGCCCCCCGCCCAGCACGCATATTTCGACTGTCGTACTCACGCGCCTGTCGCGCCGAAGTAGGCGGGCTGCCCAGCGGCCAGACGCACATAGGCCCCAAGGGCATAGTGCAGCCAACCCCGGATGAAGTCACAGGCCGTGCGCCCACGCATGATAACTTCGTGGTGGCAGCCGCCGCTGCATAGGTAGCGCGCCCAGCAGCTCTGGCAAGGCTGTTGCCGGTGCACGTGGCGCTCGGCCAGCCACTGGCGCTGACGGAGCAAGTCGGGGCCGCCGGCCAGGTTGCCCATTGCCCCGGTCTCGTCGCCCACGAAACGGTGGCAGGCGGCCAGCTCGCCCGAGGCGGCCACCCCCAGATAGCCAGCCCCGGCGCCGCAGGGGTAGGGGCGGTGGGTGCCGAGGTGCAGCTGCTGCATGGCCAGCGCCATGTTGGCAAACGGATAGCGCCGCCCGGCCAGCACCTGCCGCTCAAACTCTTCGCCGCAGGCTACTAGGCCAGCCAGCATTTCGGCCAGGGCAGCGTGGTCCATTTCGGCCTGCCCGGTGGGCGAGGCCAGCAGGGGCGAAAAGCCCACGCTGTGAAATCCCAGCCCGATAAACTCATCAAGGGTTGTTTTGAGGTCGAGGTTGCGGGGTGTGACCGTGACGCGGGCCGACACCTGCATGCGACGCTGCAGGGCCAGCAGCGGCTCTACCCGCGTCAGAATCCGCTCGTAGCTGGCCTGGCCCCCGCGGTAGGGACGCAGTGCGTCGTGCACGGCCCCCACGCCGTCGAGGCTGACTGTGACGGCAAAGCCATGGGCTTCCAGAAAGTCAGCATCATCATCGGCCAGCAGGGTGCCATTGGTGGTAAGTGAGAAGGTGAGGCGCAAGCCACGCTCGCGGGCCAGATGAGCCGCGTACTCGGTAGCGGCGCGCAGCACCAGGCGGTTCAGTAGGGGCTCGCCGCCCATGAAGGCCAGGTTGTAGCGAGCAGTAGGGTCGGCATCGCGCAGCAGCAGGTCTACCGAAGCCAGGGCGGTGGTCAAGGGCATGTTCTGGGCAGCTCCGCCAAACTCGCCCTGCTGGGCGTAGCAGTAGGTGCAGCCCAGGTTGCACTTTTGCGCAATGGCCAGCGAGAGGGCACGCAGGGGGGGATGGAGCACCGGCTGGTCGTCGATTGCGCCCTGACTCTGCAGGCCCAGCTCGGCCAGCAGCCCGTCCAGGGTATCGGTTTCGGGCAGTAGCAGGGCCTGCTCCAGGCGAGCGGCCTCTGCGGCGGGCAGGCCGTAGATGCGCGAGGCATCGGCCAGCAGCACATGCGGCCCCTCGGAGGTCGAAAACAGGTGCAGCTGCGGTACCCGGGGCCGTGATTCCTGCATGAAACGGATGGCCGGCGGGGCAGAGGGAGGGCGGAGAGTGAGGCTCATGCGAGGGCAGTGATGGGTGAAGCTAACGGCAAGGGGCTCACTTCGCGGCCCCGGGATTGGGGACGTCCTGGCCGCCAATCACGAAGAGCAGGTCCTTTTCCCAGGCAGTGAACAGCGACTCGTGGGTAATAAGGCGCTCATCGACCCAGTCGTCTACGATGTAAAACTTGGGGGTGGCGGCGGTACGGGCTTTCTGCATCCAGTTGTGACCGGTGCTCAGGCCGTTGGGCTGGGCTTCGATGTTCACGTAGTCGGGGCGGCTGGCAGCCCAGTAAAAGCAGGCACACTCGCGGTAGTCGTTCTGCCAGGGCGAGCATAGACTCTGGGTCAACTCGCCGGGCTGCACTAGGTCGCGGGCAATCACGGCCCGGCGCTGAATAGACTTCCCGTCGGGGCCGGTTTCCTGGTCGAAGAAGTGCCGCACCCGCAGGTCTACAGTGATTTCGTCGTTTTCGTGGGGAGCCTCGTTTTGGGGCAGGTAGCGCCCAAACTTGCAGGGTACGTATTGCCCAGCCAGCGGCACAATGCTGGCCAGCGCATTCGACCATTCCAGCGGCATGGTGGCTAGGGTGCCGGGCTTGGCGGGCAGCGGGACGCTCTCGCCGCCCACATACAGCGGGCCGCTCACCGGGGCCGTCATGGGTTGGCCATTCACGCTCAACAGCACGTAGGCGTGCCTTAAGGCGCGCACTTCGGCCAGGGCATCAGGCGAGGTATCCACCACCAGGTTGTTCGATTCGTGGAGCACGATGCCTTCCAGCAAGTGGCGCCAGGCATTGCGGAAATCCATTTCCAGGCCCGGAAAGGAGTTAGAAATTGCCGAGTGGGGGCGGGTGCTAGGCGGATTGCCCACGCCCTGGTAATTAAGCTGCGCGCTGAGGTTCTTGGGGTCAATGGTGGGCATGGTCAGGCGGGTTGGGAAGAATTGGCGAACAGATGGCTGAAGCGCGCGGCGGCCCAGCGGATTTTGGCCACCTGCCGGCGGGTCAGCGCCAAGTGGCGCGAGTCGGCCCCGCGCATGAGGGCAGGCATTTTGGCCCGGCCCTCGTCGGAAAGATCCCCCACCTCGTCGTAGTTGCGCAAGATGCGGGCAAACCAAGCCAGTGTGCCTGATTCCAGAGCCAGTAGCACCCGTTCGTGCCGGGCCTGAATAGCCAGCGAATCCATCACGGCCGGGTTCAGCAGCGGCGCCGGGGCACGCTCTACATCCAGAAAATCCATGCGGGCCATGCCCACGCCACGATTGGGCGAAAAAGCATTCATCTGCGCGGTGTTCATCAGGCGCACCGTTTCCAGAGCCCGTCGCACTACGTCTATAATTTCCTCGGGTAGGCTGTCGTCCACGTTGCCCGGTCCTAGCAGCGCCTGTTCCAACTCGTCGGCCACAGTGCGCACAGGTACGCTGTCGGGGGCGAAGGTGGGCGGGCCGGCGGCCACCCGGGCAAAGGCCCGCAGTTCCCGGCTATCAACCGTCAAGGACACTTCCACCAGCCCATCACACTCATCATCGAGATAGCCCTTGCTGATGATAATGTCATTGCCTTTTTCATCCTTAGCATCCGTACCGGCATAGATATCTCCCGGGTTCGTAACTGTCGGGTCGCCGGGTTTATCGTAATAGCCGCACCATGTACCCTTGCTGGGGTCGTAAATGGCATCTTTGATAGTGCAGGTTTTGGGGTTGGGAGGCTGAGGCGGGCCATACACATAGCCGGCTGCCGGTGTAAACCGCAGGCGGATTTCCGGGTAGGCATCGGTGGGCCGGATGAACTGCACGCTGCCCATTGGCAGTACTTTATCGGGCAAAAAATTGGCGCAGAAGCCCAGCAGCGGACGCGCGGCAAAGTCGCTGAATTGGCCAGTTTCGGCGATGACTTTATCATTAGGGTCAGCAGTGCGCCGAAAGGCTTTGATATTGCCAACCTGCACCGACCAGCACAGGTCGGTGGGCTGCAGGCCCAACTCGTATAGGTGGCCAGCCGTTAGTGGCTCCAACGGCCCGTCGACCGCAAACTGCGCCCACACTTCCAGAAACGGCGCAACGGGCCGGATGCGGTGTTCCCCGTCGCGGAAATCAACGGTGACTGGAGTTTCGCTGGCCGTAATCTGGCCGGTAGCCGGGTCGATACGCAGGGAAGGGGCCGGCACCAGCCGGCGGTAGCCTACCCGGTCAGTTTCGTCGAGCGAGTAGTTGTCCATTGGCTCGGGCGACGAGCCCAACCGGGCAATGGCGAAGGGGGGCAGGATGCGCAGTTCCAGAATAGTAGCGGGCATGGCGAAGAATTGCGGAGAAGTAAAGGACTTAGGCCCGGATCATGCCGTTGATAATGGCGAGCGTTTTCTCATCCGATTGCTGCAGCGTCCTGAGATAAGAGGCATGCGAGCCTTGCGGCTGCTTGTCAATAAGCCGGTTGATAAGCAGGCCGCAGTTCAGCAATTGGTCGCGATGCAGGCGCCAGCGGTCGGCCTCACGGTTGGGCAGGTCGAGACTGTAGGGCATTTCGAACGGGGAGGCGGCGCAGCCGGCCTTATCGTTAGGATCCCACATGGGCAATGTGGTCAGGATGTCGCTAATCGAGCGCAGGCTGTACATCTCTCCGAAGCTCCAGCTCACCAGCAGGCCGTGGGTGGTTTTGGCGGAAGCTTCCACATGCAGGGCATGCAACAGGTAGAGCAGTACCATGCGGTAGCGCTCGTTGGCCAGCCGGGCCCACATCAGCGCCTCGGCTTCGACCGACGACAGTTCGTCCAGCTTCACTTCCTTGGTCCAGGGGTCGGTGGGCACTGGGTGCACGGGCTGCCAGCTGTTGTTGGTTGGAAACTCACGGTATATATCGAGAAACCGACTGAAGTGTGAGGGCAGCGCACCAGGGCTTTCGTCGAGGGTATCGCCCTCACCCTGCTCCGACACGGCCAGCAGCGCCTGCTTGGCCGACTTGCGGTCGGTAGCGGTCAGAATCAGGATTTCGCGGTTGCCCAGGCCCCACACGTCGGCGCTGGCCTGGAAAGGCAGCGAATCGGCCTGGATATCAGCGGCTGACAGCTGGTCGAAGCATTTTTGCAGCGCCTCGTAGATTTCTCCCACCCGGTTCACTACTTGGCCGTTATTACCCTTGGTGGCCAGTGCGATGATGGGCTGCAGTTCGGCCCACAGCTCGGGGTGATGCCTGTCCAGATATTCGGGCGCTGGCATTTCGGCCACCACGTACTTAGCCAGCGATTTTTGACTCAAGGGTTCGAGGCGGAAGGTGAAGGGCTGGTAGCCATTGTCAAACGGCAGGTCTTCGCGGGTGAAAGTTAGCGGTGCACCAATCAACTGGAGCATGTTCTGCACCGTTACCAGATGGCCCATTTCTTCGCGGGCAATGCCCATAATGGTTTTGCGCCACTTCTGCACCATACTCTGTTGCTTTTGGTTGCTCTGGTTTTCATTCAGCGAAAAGCCCGCGTACAGGTACTCCACCATCAGGGCGTGCTCGACCTCGGCGGCCAGGTGCAGACGCAGCGCGGCATCGTCGTGGGTCGAGAGCAGGTTGGGTTCCGAGGGTTTGGCCAGCAGAGCTTGGGCAGCCTTGTTATGGCCGGCGGCGGGCGGAGTCGGCGCAAGGGCTTCGGCTTGCTGAGCCAAGCGGGAGAAACGAACGGGGGCTGACATAAGGAAAACGTGTTAACAAGCAGCGGTTCAGGCCAGGGGAATCAGGTGCGCGAATTCCGTGGTGCGAGTCACCGACTCCCCCGAGCAGCCGGCCGCCGGGCACACGTTGGATACCCGGCACCGGCCTTTCAGTACGAAGTCGTTATCGCCGCGCACCAGGATGCCTTCCACCACGTTGTCGTCGTGATTGAAAACCGGTGAGCCCGAATTGCCCCCGTAGGTATCGAGGTTGGCCAGGAAAAAGGCTGGGTCGTTGTTGGTGCGTACTTCAGCTTTGTCGGCGTACTTGGCTGGCAGGCCGCAGGGGTGCCCCACCACGTGAAGCGACTGCTGGAGACTGACGCGCCCGGCGCGGCGAATACGCGCAATAGGGTGGTTGGGCACGGGCCGGTCTAGCCGGACCAAGGCCCAGTCAGTAGCTCCCTCGGTGTAGCGGAAGTCAATCAGCTCCCGGCCCCGGTAAATCTCGGAGTTCGGGAATGCAGCCGGAGTTTGCCCGTGCTCGTCAAGCCGAAAGCCAAAAACGAAGCAGATGTCTTCTACCTTCAGGTTGGGGTCGTTGGTGCAGTGCCCGGCCGTGGCGATAATATCGGGAGCCACCAGAAATCCCGAGCAGAAGGCCCCGCAGGGCTGCTGGCTGAAAGGCTCGCTGGGGCACAGGGAATACTCGGTGCCAAAAAGCCGGGTACGCAGCGCTGAGGTGCCGTTGCCATAATCCACTACGTCCGACTCCTTGAACAGCGCCACCACGCTTTCCGTGTCAGCCCGGTCTTGGACAGGAGCATCCCCAGCTTCTACCCGGTCATCGGTACCATAGATGACTTTCTGCATCTCGCGCAAAACAGGCACAATTTCCTCACTGGAAAATTTTGCTAACGCCTCAAAACTTTCAGGCACTAGCGTCAGGCCGGCCACTTTGAGTTGGTGGGGCGCGGGTAAGTTACCGCGCTGAGCGTAGGCATTTTCGCGCCTTCTTAGCTCGTGCAACAGCTCTTCGTGGCTGAAATCAGTTAGTGCCGGTTGTTTTTCCATGACGAATGGATTTTGAAAGAAGAGAAGGAGGTAAGTGCCAAGGCCTGACTGGGAACTCGCTTGCTGCCCAATCCCCCACGCGGCAGATGTCGACGCTCCGCTTCTAGGAAGTCTATTCCGGGGGCGATTGAACCCAAATTTATGTATTAAAACATGTGTTTAATAAAATATTTATTTTTACTTTATAATTACTTTTGCAGTGCCCGGCTCAGGGTTGGGGCTAACCCCTTAAAAGAGTCCGGCCTGCCGCATCTGCCAGAAAGGCTGGTCAGCCCAGCGCTGCTCCTGAGCGTAAAACTTGGCCGCTTGCGTGCACAGTTGTTGGTAACGCTGGTATACCGCATCGCCATAGGCTACCAGGGCATTGGGCGCGCCGGCCAGGGTTTGGTCAAGGGCCAGGGCAGCTTCGCGGCCTGCCCACACGGCCGCCAGAATACCCTGTGCAGCCAACGGGTCGAAAGCTGAAGCAGCATCACCGGCGGCTAGCCAGCCCGCGCCCACGGGCCGGGTCAGGCAGCCACTGCGGGCATCGGTGGCGCGGGGCACCCCCCGCGCCACGTAGCCATGCTCGCGCAGCAAGGTGCTCAGGCCCGGCAGCAGCGCCAAGGCTGCCCCGAAGCCGACTGCGGTACCCAGTGCCCGGGTGGAGATCTGCCCGGCATCGGTAAATAAGGTAACGACGCGCTCGCCGCCCGGCAGCCGGGCCGAGTGGCCCCAGCCCCAGGGTGCGCTTTCCACCAGCGTGAGGCAGTCTTCGTCCGGGCCGGCTGCGCCAGCCGCCGGCTGGTAGCGGCAATACCAGGCCAGCAGCTGGTCGGCGTGGGCGTAGGGCTGGCCGAGGGCGCGGCTCACGACGCGTCGGCGACCTGAACAGTCGATTATCCAAGCGGCCCGCAGGCCTTGCGGTGCGGCGAGGCCGGCCACCTCCAACTCCCAGTCAGCCGTACTGCGGGTCAGGCCCCGCAACTCGCCGGCCAGCCGGACTGCGCCCGCCTGGCCGGCCAGCTCGCGCAGGCCGGCATCGAAGGCCGGCCGATCAAGGTGCCAGCCCGTGCCATAGGGCGAGCGCATGAACGACTGGTGCTGCACGGCAGCACTGCCCCAGGCGGCGGCGTTGCCGTAGCAGGGCAGGTGCTGCCCCTGGGCCAGCTGCTGGCCCAACCCCAGCTCGTGACGCAGGGCCGGAGCCAGCGGGGGCAGGCTTTCGCCGCCCGCAAAGCGGCCGGGGTGGGGGCGACCCTCCAGCAGGGCTACGCGGCGGCCGCGCCTGGCCAGCGTGGCGGCCGCCACGGCTCCGGCCG
Source organism: uncultured Hymenobacter sp. (assembly GCA_964251335.1). Classification (GTDB taxonomy): domain Bacteria; phylum Bacteroidota; class Bacteroidia; order Cytophagales; family Hymenobacteraceae; genus Hymenobacter. Next base: position 16,854 of record CAXUKA010000035.1, on the reverse strand, counting down.
GGCCGCCGCCCACGACGACGACCTCATAAGGGGGCAGGGCTGGCATAGTCGGCCCTGCTTAGAGATCCTGCACTACCACGGTAGTAGTGCTGGCCAGGGCGGGCTGGGGGCGGGGGGCTCCCCGGCCCACGTGGCCCACGTAGAGTCCCCGGTCGTAGGGCAGGGCCTCGGCCATCTCCACTAGTTGGGCGCGGGCCGCCGTGGCCGGATCCGCCTCCAAAGTATCCAGGCGCTTAGCCTGTCCGGCCGGAGTGCCGGAAGCAAAGGGCTTGGTTTCGACGTACATGGCGGCCGGAAATTCGGCGCTGCCGGGGAGGCCGGGGCGGTATTCCACCACGCCCAGGTCGCCGTAGCGCTCCACCATGCACTGGATATTGTCGAGGTAGTTAACCCCCAGAATACGGTACCAGCTGGCCCGGCGGTTGAAGGCATCAAGGCGCTCGGTGAGGGATCGCTGCTCATCCATTACAATCTCATAGTCGTGCTCGGTGAGCACGGTGTTGGGTACGCGGGCCGGCCAGAAAGTAGGTACCAGCGGGTCGTAAAGGCTTTCGTAGCCGGCGCGGCAACTGGCCGTGTCGGTTTGCCAGGGGCAGGCCATCCACCGGGTGAGGTCGCCGGGGCCGTTCCAGAAAATGCCGGGCGGAGTAGGGGCAGTGTCCGCAAACAAGCCGGGGCTGAGCAGGGGGCCGTAGTCGGGCTCGGGGTTGTTGGGTGAGCGCTGCCGGATGCGGTAGGGGCCGGTGTACATGCCGCCTTGGCGCATGGGCCAGGTTAGCTCGCAGCCGGGATGGAACGGCCCGCCCAGGCAATACCAAAGAGCCGCCTTGGTAAGGGTGTCGGCTTGCCCTTGCGGACTGGCAATGGCTTCGAGTGTAGCGGGTTCGTCGGGAGCGGGCTCCCAGCCGGGCACAAAATCGCCCTGCACCCACTGCGTGAGGTAGCCGTAGAGGGTATGGGTGACGGACAGGTAGCCGTTGGCCGTAGTCGCGGGTACATTCATATTGTCGCCATACATCCAGGGCCAGCGCTGGGGCTCCACCTGCGTCGAGGTGGGCGAGCGGAAATAGTTGAAAATCTGCCGCCGATACTCCCGGTAGTCGTCGGTTACCACGCCCTTTTTATTGGTGGTAATGGTCGAAAGCTTCCGCAGCAGTTCGGGGTCGGCGAAGTCGTAGGGCTGGCCGTGGCCGTAGGCCACGTAGAAGCCCTGATTTACCCACTGGCCCTGGCTGAACTGGGCCAGCAGCGGATAAATGTCCTCCTGAAACGAAGGCCGTACTTTGGGTGTGAGGTAGGCGCGCCGTAGCGCGTCGGTAATCACGTCGTACATGGTTTGCACCGAAATGATGTCGGGCGCGTAGTTGGGTGGCGCGCACACCACCCAGGCCCCGAGCACGGACAACTCCTGGCCCTGGTACAGCACGTGGGCGTTCACGGGGCCGTCAGAGGTATCATCGTACCAGCCCTCGTTATTGGCAAAAGTGGTGGGCGGGTTGTGCGCGAATGGTGTATCCGATACCCCGTGCCCGCCCAGAAACAGCAGACGGCCCTGCGCATCAGTGCGCAGTTCACCCAGGTATACGGGCCGTTCCAGGAAGGTGCCTTGGTCCAAGCAGTAAGCTGGTCCGGCCGTATCAAGGCCCGTGATGGTGCGCACGCCGGGGTCGATAACCAGGCGAGCGCGTTCGGCTCCCTCGAAATTAGCGTTGCGCTGTCGGGCTGGCACGGCCTGCGGAATATCGAGGGCGGTGTTAAACTCGTACCAGGCCGCTTTTTTATTGGCTACGTGCACTTGCCAGCTGATGTCAGCATCGGCAGCGGTAAGCTCGCGGACTACTTCACCGTGCTGGTTCAGGCCATACACCCGGAAACGGGCAGCCTGCCGCTTCAGCGCGCCGCGCCGGTCTTTGTAAAAGCCCGGCTCCACGCGGGTCGGAGTCAGCACTTCGGGACCGATGAAATATTCGTCGGGGCTGTTACCCACGCGGGCAATGCCAATGGCCGGGTAAATGGCGGCCCGCACAATGCGCAGGTCGTTGGGCTGGTGCGTGGAATCTTTCGTGGTCGGCATGGAATGAGGCAGTTTGATAAGCTTGTGACGAGGGGGAAAGGCCCGGCTGCGGGGCTGCTAGCAACCAGCCAGTACTTCTTTCAGCGCACTTAATGAAGGGCTGAAAAAATAGCCCCCGCCCGTAGGAGTAATCCATTGGTCGCCGGTAGTGAGTGGGACGAATCGGTGCTGGTCGTCAAATACCCCGGCCTGCCGCTCGCGGCCCTGCCCGTAGTTGCCGTTCAGGCCGATGGCGAGATCGTCGCCGGCCGGATTACGGGGGCTGGAGCGGTTACTCATCCAGCGGTTGCGCAGAAACTCGAACTGGTCTTCAATGGATGTCTGGTAGCTGAAGAATATCAGACCTCGGTTGCCGTTGGCCGGGTCAGGAGCAGTGGCATCCAATGGGTTGGCCAGGGGTGGCCCGAACGGCAGGCCCCGGCGCAGTATCCGCCGCTGGAAGCTGGCCAGGGTGCCCCCGGCATCGTTGGAAGCATCGCGGGTATTCACCTTGCGGGTATGCCCGGCCATCGGGCAGATAAGCCCGATGGGGTCGGCCTGGGCCTGCGGGTACCTATCCACGTAGCCGTTGACCATGCTCACTGGGCACGAGGTGGAGGCGAAGCGAAAGTAGTTGTTGGCCATGGGGTCGGCCCCGAGCGCCTTGTCATCCTGGTGCGGGGTGCGGGCAAAAGGTGCGCCGCTTGGCCAGCGGCCCATCAGCATGGCGGCGATTTTCTCAGGCGTCATGCCCACGAAAGTGCCGCTGGCAGCCAGCTGCGCTGCCGTGTCCTGCATGTAGCGCCAGAACAGCCGGACATCCTGCTTGTAGCGCCGGAACACCAGAAAGGAGCCGTTTTTAGCCCAGGCCGGCCCGGCCGTCGTCACGGGACCGGGAATGAGCGGGTCCAGCGTTTGGGACGGGTAGCCAAACACAAACTCGCCGGGCCACGACAAGAACTGCCCCGGATAGCCATACAGCAGGGAGTCGGGCAGCACGCTGGGGTCGATGTAGCGCTCTTGCAAAAAGTCGTTGGGCAAGTCCGAGAGCCGTCCCCGCACGCCGGGCTGCGAGATGCCGTCCTTGAAGCCGAAATGCTCGCGGCCGGTCACGCCCTCGCTTTCCAGCGTGTTCATTTCCTCGTCGTAGAGGCAGACCAGCCCGTGGTCAGCGGCATCGGCTTTCACGGCGGCTACCTTGCGCTGCAGGTCGTCCTGCCGGTCACCCCCGATGATTAGCAGCATGTCGGGCACAGTTTCCACCCCACCGATTATCCACTGCGCCGGGCTGCCCGCCTGGTCGGGGACGGTGGGGTCGCCGAGCAGGGGCGAGCGGGCGGCCAGCCCCTGCCGGAAAGGCTCGCTTTCGAAGGCCGCCGCCTCGGGAGTCAGCTTAGCCAGGCCGGGGTACGAAAAAGCCACGTTGAGCCAGGTCGCATTCAACTCCTCCTTGGGTTTGCGGCCCAGGCGCTTCCGGCGCTGCCGGTACAGCCGCCGGAAGGCCAGCACTTCCTCCAGCGTCGAAATGTGGGGCACCAATCTTTGCAGAAACTGCCGCCCCGCGTTCACTTCGCCCAGCCGGAAGCACAGCACGTACTGGTGCGGCTTGTTGAAGCCCGGCAGCACGTTGCCCTGGATGTCGTGGATGGCCAGTAGTGGTTCTTCGGGGGCTTCGGCGGTGGCCGGCCCGGTTTGTCGGCTCAGAGCAGTATAGTGCCGGGTTTGCTGGCTGTGTTCGGTTACTTCAGGCGAGGCATCCATGTGACGGGGGAATGACAAGATGAAAAAAAACTACCGGCGCTTGTGGCGCAGGGTCAGTCGCGGTTCGGTATAAGGAGTTGCGGGAGCGGCCTTAAGCAGCGCGTTGGCCTCGGCCAGGGCCGTATTGCCAAACGTGCCCTGCGCGTGCAGAAAGGTGGGTTGGTAACCGGCGGGCACGGGCTGGCCGTTGTCCAGAACCCGCGTGAGGGCGCGGGGCTCGTCCTGGGCAATGCAGCAGAACGTGGCGCAGGGCAGCATAGGGTTGGCAAAGGTGCCGGGGGCCACGGCCGTGCCCGTCAAGGTGATGTTGAGGTGCTCGGCTACCTGTCCCCCCCAGGTAATGGGCACGCCGCCGATGCGCAGGTCGCCCACGCAAAATCCCTCGCCGACGGGCACTTCGAACACGGCCCGCTCAATCATGCCCAGCTTCTGGTTGCCCCGCAGCACCCGGAAATATTCCTGCGGGTCGATGCCTTCGCCGTTGGGCTTGGTAAAGCCTTCGGTATTCAGGTCGTGCATGTAGAGACCGATGGGGTTCTTGATGGTGACCCAGGCCCCGAGCCGGGCCAAGTCGTTGACGCTGGCCCCGATAGTAGGGTCGCTGGAGCGCGAGGTGCCACCGTAGCCCGCGCAGCACACCAGCGCATCGGCCTGCACCACGGGAAGCTGGTTTTTTTGCCGGAGCACGGTGGCATCGGCCCCGAGCTGAATCTCGGCCGCCACGAAGTTGTTGGGGTGGGCCAAGTGCATAATGCCCTCGGTCGAGTTCCAGGCGTTATAGGGGTTATAGTCGCCTTTGCGGAACACCAGGATTTTGTTGTTCTGCTCGTCGCGGTAGTAGTAGTCGTGCTGGCAGGCCAGGTCGGCCAGCTTCACCGCCGGCGATACGTACTGGTGGTAGAGGTTGAGCAGTAACTGCTTATCGCCTGTGAAAGGATACGTAAACTCCGTTCCGGTGATATTCTGCAACGTGTCCCCATGCAGAGCTTGCCAGTATTCGGGCGGCTCGGAGGTGAACGTAATGCGGATTATCTTATTGGTAGCCGGGTCGCGCTCCACCCGCCATTCGCAGTATTCATCCTGGGGGCGGTAGCGCAGGTCATGCCACATGGTGCTCCCGTCCGGGTCGCTGTAAAAGGGCGGCGCGGTGGGCAGACCCGGGCGCTTCGCCGTCAGCCGAATCAGTTTTTCCGACTCCGGGAAGGCGGCTGCCCGGCCCCCGTAGCCCAGGACCAGCGTGCGCGGAAAGGCATTCCACACGATAGCCTGGTCGAAGCTGGGGCCAGCCGGGTCGGTTTCGGTGGCGTTGAAAAACTGCACTGGCGTGTCCGGCAGGTTTGCAGCCTTAAACTTGGCGCGCTCGCTGGCAATGCTCTCGTTTATCCACCCCGAAACAGCAGTACTCCACTGCTGGAGCTGGTTCGGGATACCCTCAAAATCAATTAAATTGCCCGGTGGGTCAAAATGCGACAGAAGCATAAAGCAGGGGTTGGGAATTAGAAAGTGACGCGCTTATAGAAGGACTTTGTACTGGGTTATAAAGGCTTGACTCCTAATTTTTCCAATACAAAATCGGCGGTTTGGAGCGCACCTTCCACCCAGCCTTGCGCATCGGAATACGCCTCGCCGCAGATGTAGAGGGGCCGCGGGGCCAGGGGCTGAGTTACCTGGTGCTTCACGTTCCAACTCTGCACTCCGATGTTCCAGCTGTTCCAGCCACCGCCAAACGGGTCGTCACCCCAATCGCGGAAGGCCGCTTCCTGCACCTGCGGCGTATAGTTGAGCCCGTGCACCACGCCGAGCTGACGGGCCACTTCGCGTACCATCTCGTTTGGAGCCGCATAGCGCCGCCATTCCGTATCGCTGTCAGTTGGTTTGGCTGCTGAACCGGTGGCTTCCGGCTCGTTAGGTCCAGTAGCTACTGCTTTGCCTTTAAAAGGGTGTTGGGGGGAGGCTATCTCCTGACCGTGCTGCCATGCCTGGCGGCGGCGCGGGCGTAGTCCATCCCAGTAGCCTACACTGGTACCATCGTCGTAGCTGGCCATCAGCATGGCCGGCCCAGCCTGGGCGGGACGGCCTTCCACGGTGGGCCAGTAGTAGGTCTGGCGCACGGGCAGGTCCGTGACGGTGCGGCCGGCCTCCACGGGGACATACTGGCCGGCGGCGTTGGTGAAGCCCGCACTGCGCCACCACGGGCTGGTATAGGTAGTGAATAGCTTAAACAGGGGCCGGGGTGTTACGCTGGCTATCAGGGCTTGTACTTCGGGGACTTGGAGCAGGGGGCTATGCGGGGCCAGCAGGTCGAGGGCGCGGCGGGGCATAGCCAGAATCAGCTTGCCCGTCCGTAGGGTACCGCCCCCGGCCAGTTGAAGATCGAAACCGTCCTGCTGTTCAGTAAAGCCTTCGAGCTTGGCTTGGAGTCGGACCTCTCCCCCGGCGGCCTCAAACAGCTGGGCCAGCGTGCGGGGCACTGTCTGATAACCCTGACTGAAGCCTTTGTAGGCCGGTTTCACCCCGAAGTCGGCCAGGTACCACGGAATGGCATCGGCCGCGTTCCAGTTGCTCAGCGTCGAGCTGTAGCCGCCTGCATCAACGCCCAGCTGGAAAGCCTCGCCGCTGATGACGCGCAGCAGCAGATTCCAGAAACCCAGTTCGTACAAGGGCTGCCCCTCGAAGGTGGCGTGCTGCGTTAGCTGGCGGCGCTGCTCGTCGTTGAGGGCCGGGTTGGTGATACCGGGCACCAGCTGCTCAATGGCATCTACGAGAATAGTGCCCGGAGAGCCACCCCGCTCCAGGAACGAGAGGTGATAGGGAACCTTATCAGGCGCTGCCGTGAAGTCAGCCAGGCGCAGGTAAGTGCCGCGCAAATACGCCAGGTTCTGGGGCTCATCAACCGGAAAGTCATACAGCTCAATCTGCTGCCCGGCAGGCAGCAGCTGGTTGAGGTGGCTGATGAGCCCGCTGATGAGCGGCTGAACGGCGGGTAAAATGCGCATGCCGCCTAACTCAGCTACCATGTTCTTGATGCCCGGCGGGCGCACCGACAACAGCCGGCCGCCGACCGCCTGGCCGCCTTCCAGCACCACAATGCGTTGCTCGGGATATTGCTGTTTGAGCCGCCAGGCGCAGTACACGCCCGATATGCCCGCGCCCACGATAACAGTGTCTGCGTTTTCCATAAGATTTAAGAAGAGCAAAGGTGAATGTCGTCCTAAGCCCGGATGGGCAGGGTTGTGCTGGTGTTATCGGTCAGCGGCTTAGCTGAGTTGACGGAGACGCGGGCTTTTTGCCCGGCGCGGAGCCTTTCCTGGCTAGGTACAACTGCTTGGCCATGTCAGGTATCGACCACAGGAAATCGGTTTTCACTACCCCCTTGAACTTAGGGTCAGTGTAGCTCACATAAGTATTGCCGATGTAACCGGGAGAGGTATTCTGGTTCGGAATAGTATCAGCCGGGGAGTGGTTGGCCTGGGCGTGGCAGCTCATGCAATTAGTGCGAATGCCTGCGTTATTGACAACCAGCATGCCGTTGGTATTCACTATCGCTTTTTCTCCGAAGCCGCCGAAAGCCGCTTCCAGGTAGGGGTTAAATACGTAGATGGAGCGGCCCTTATTAGTGCCGCCGCTCAGGGGTTGCACCGGGCTAATCATTTGGTAGGCAATAGCCAGGGCATAGTGGCGAGGGGCACCTCGCAGTTGAGTAGGCTTGGTGGCTATCACATCGGGCGTGGTGGGCGCGGGGGCATGGTCCGGGTCCGGGGCCCACCACAGCGTCTGCCAGGTCCAGCGCTTGATTTCCCGCGTGGTAATGTGCATGGCCACCAGCACGGCAATGTCACCGGCCTGCGCCCCCACCACAATCTTGGCCGAATCCAGCGTGTGGGCTTCAGCGGCTGTCAGGGTGTAATGCACGAAGTCGCGGACGTTATAGGTAACCAGCGCCGTGTCGCCGGTAAAGCCGGTTTGGGCCACCTGGCCGGCCCCGCGGCCCCGGTTGCGGGCATCTACGTACACCCAGCTGTTCCACTGGCTTTGGGGATAAGAGCGGGGCTTGGTGCGAAGCGAGTCGGGAATATTGGCCCACACTTTCATGCGGGAAAGCCGGTTGTAGGCTTTGCCCGTCCGGCCCGGCCCGGGTACTATTTCGTACACGGGCTTAATGGCGATGGCAGTATCCCGGAAATCAGGAATATTAGCCAGCTTACCCGGTACCGTCATCCTGTTCAGTACCCCAAAATCAAAAAGACGACGGGTGAGGATAGTTCGGGCAGCCGAAGGGTTATAGCTGACCACTTCCACCGTGGAGTCAGCAAAGCTGGGGGCCGCGCTACGCATGAGTTGACGCAAATGGGCATCCCGAAAAAATTGACGGGGGCGTTCCAGTGTGCGGACCAATGGCCGCTCCTGGATGGCCAGTGCGGCCAGTTGTGGCGGCGCAGGCTGTTCGAGCCGGAGCATATCCTTGCCCAACTCCTGCTTGCTCTTCCAGGTTTCAAACACGCGCAGCGTGTCACCATTAACTGCCTTAAAGGGCGTGGCCGGAGCCGTCAGCATCGCCCAGATGCCCCAGCCGTGCCGACTGATGGCCGCGTTGTCGCGCTTTTGCAGCCATTGCTCGATTGTTACGGAGTCTTCCGGAAACCGAAAGTTGGCAATACCCGGGTCGACCAGGGCTGCGGGCCGCACCAGCAGTACCTGACTAGTGGCCGATTTAGGCGTGTCCGTATCCTGGGTTTTAACAGAAGGTGAGGAGCAGCCGGAGCCAGCCAGCAGGCCCACGGCCAGCAGTAGGCAATATGTTTTCATGAGGGAATAGGAAGTAAATAGGTAGGCATACTGGTAGCGAGCAAGCCCGGAAAGCACCTGTGCTACCTGTTTCCAGCTGAGAACAGCAGCGAAGTATGAAGGAACAGGAGAAAGGCAGGCTACTTCGCCAACTTCCGGGAGTGGCTCATGCAGTGAAAGAAGGCATAATGTGCGGTTGGGAATACTCGCAAAGGAACTGGATTTCGATACGCTGGCCATCAGTGGCAGTACTTAATTGTATTGATTTTCAGCGGTATGACTTGCTTATGCTCTCTTGCCTGCATAGTGAAGTAAGGCAAAGTAGGTAATGCCGTACGGCGCATGCGCCCGGGTTTCTCGTTTGCGGTGCCGGTTGGTCGGAATAGTCCGCCCAGGAAATGAGTGAGATAGTCAAGTAAAAGCAGAATGGAAGAAACCAGCTTTGATTCTACTGGCCGTGTGCACCGGGCCCGCCTTGTCAAAATAGAATTCAGATGGTTGCCGGGGGCGGCTGCGCGATATGAATATTATGCAATTCAGTAGCGATGGTTTTCCTCTGCTGCATCCAACTATCGGAGTCAGATGAAGGAGCCAGCAATTGCGCCAGCATGATTAGCAGCTGCGGGCAAAGTAGCCGGCCCCGCTAGGTGAAGTGGCAATTAGTATAAATGGCTAATAAGCTTACGGCTCAACCAGGATACGCACGGGTTAGTGGGAAGCAGCAGAGTTTTCTCTCTGAGCACCACAAATATTGGGCACTTGGTGTCTGCGAATGCACGTAGTTTTACTTGACTTTTTGGGAAACATAAATTTTTCTTTCCCTAGATAACTCGCGGTACCCCTCCGTATTATGTGTGCTGGTTCTGCCTCCGTCTCATCGGCCGTTAGCTCCCTTACTTCCAAATAATGCTTGGTTGAGTCTGTAGCTGATAAAGACAAGGATGGAAGCCGTATTGGTAAAATCTTAACCTGGACTGTATAGCGTAGCTAAGTTACCCGCCCCAGTAAGCAACTGCTAGCACTCGGCGACGGGCAGTCAGCACCTATTTCTGAGGCAGTAATGCCGCAATAAGCAAAGCCGAGACTCGTGCAGAAATAGTGAGCGGCTTATTTGCGTAATTCTACGCGCATATAATGCTCTCCAAGCCGGTTACTTTGCCGGGCAATTGTTGGTAATGCTTTCGGTAAGGCGACCGAAGCTTTCTACTCGCTCACAACTCGGTTTCTCATCCTTTTTACTTTTTTTGGCATGGCCGACTCACCCCCGCTTACCATTAGCTCAGATAAATTCGAGCAATACACCACCAACTGGATCCAACTGATAACTCAGGGTGACGCGGCTCTGGCACTCCTGAATGAGAGCTTTGCCGCGAAAGATGGCAGCCGCCTGCAGTACCTCAGCATGCCGGCTGACTGGGTACGGTGGCTGATATCAACGGTGGGCTGCACCCAGGTCAAGACCCGGTTTCTGCTTAACGAAGACAAGCAGTTCAATTTGGCTTTTTACGCCACCGATGCCCAAAACAGCCGGGTGTCGGCCTATTACCTCCTTAACCTCGATTCGACGGCCCTGGGCAACCTTCTGGCTACTATGTACGGTCGGGGCTCGTCGTCCGACAACTCAGCTGTTTCGAGCGGCGATGAAGGGTCGGGCAGCGTGCAGATACCGCATGGCGTAGCTGGATATTGGGTAAAACACTGGCAGGAAGCGGAGCAGCTGACACCAGCGATGTTTGCCACTAAGTATGGCTTTCTGCAGGGCTATAACTTCCAGCGGGGCGACCTGATGGACAATCTATTCAACATCGATTCGCAGGAGCATCAGCAGCTGCGGGTTGATTTCGGTCTTCATAAATATTACGCGCACTATGACAACGATAATCCCCAGCCCACCTACACCTTTGGGTTGGTGCTGCGGCTCGTCAACCCCGATGCCAGCACCTCGGATACTCCCTTTTACGATATGTCTACTCCCGTACCGCCCGGCTACTAGCCCCCGTTGTCTAAAGTAGGTGGCCGCTGCCTATTTCTTTCCCCGCTGCCTGTGCCTCATATTTTACACCTCACTATTCCCCAGCTCCTGATGCGGTTAACGCCGCTACCAATGCTAATCGCTGGAATTATCGGTCTCATGCGTTTTCGGCAGCTTTCACCTAGTCTGCGCTACCTGGCCGCCGGTATCAACGGCTTTTTGCTGCCGCTGAACCTGACCGGCCTAGTGTTTTTGTTCCTGCAGCGGAACAATTTGTTTCTGATGCCCATCTACACTATCGGCGAGCTGTGGATACTGGTGCTGGTGTACGGGCAGGCACTTCGCTTACCTGCTTTTACGCGCCTGGTGCCGTGGCTGATAGGCGCTTTTACCTGCTACGCGGTGCTTGATACCGTATTGGCTCGGCCGGACTTCGCCCAGTTTCGGCCGAGCCAACAAATATTGCAGAGCTTCCTCGTCCTGGCGTTGGTAGGGCTCTATTTTCGCAAGCTCATCAGTGAGCTGCGTATAGCCAGTCTGGTCAAAGAGCCTATGTTCTGGGTGTCGGCGGGCTTGCTCATCTATTTCCTGGGTTACCTGCAGATCGCGCTGTTCAGCAATTACCTGCTTCAGTATTCCCGCTCGTTCAACATGAACGTGTGGGCCGTACATTCGCTGCTGTTCATTGTGCTCTACCTGTGTTACTGTCGGGCGTTATGGTTACCCCCTCAGAAGTGAGCTTTGGTCAGTTGCTGTACAGCGGCATTGCCTTTATGCTGCTGGCAGGGGGCGCGTTGCTGAGTTTTCTGATTGCGTATCAGCGGCGGGTGTTGCAGCAGCAGCTGGAACTCCAGCAGGTAGCCACGCAGCACCAGCGCCAGTTGCTGACCAACACCGTCGAGGCCCAGGAGGGGGAGCGGGAGCGTATCGGCCAGGATTTGCACGACAGTCTGGGCTCGGCGCTGGCCACGGCGAAACTACTGGTAAGCCGGCTGAGCAGCGGACCGGTGATCGAGAGTCAAAAGTCATCGCTGGCGCTGTTGGAAAAAACGATGGGCACTATGGTGCAGGATGTCCGCAGCATTTCCCACAACCTGTATCCGGCCATGCTGGCGCGGTTTGGTTTGGCCGAAGCTGTTTATAACCTGGTAGATATGTGCAACGAAACCGGTAAGCTGCCGATTGAGTTGAGAATGCACTACTTACAGTCGCTGGACTTGGCGCAGGAATTGGCACTGTACCGCATTTGCCAGGAGCTGCTGACCAACGCTTTGAAGCACGCTGAGGGCGCCACAGGCTTACTGCTTCAGTTGCAACAGGAGGAGTCACACCTCACCCTGACGGTACAGGATGATGGCTGCGGCTTCGCATCGCCCCTGACCAGCCACCCGACCGGCCCCGGGGCCGGCCTGCGCAGTATTGCCGCCCGCGTGCAGCTGCTGGGTGGTGAACTGCGCTACCCCCAGCCGACGGGCGGCGGTAGCTGCACCGTTATCGAGATCCCCCTTTATCACGCACCTGATTGACCTCCCCATGAATACTCCGCTGGCTGGTGTACATGTGGCGCTACTTGATGACCACCCCTTGTTTCGACAGGGGGTGCGCCATCTGCTACAAGACCTGCCTTATGTAGAAACGGTAACGGAAGCAGCTGAATTGCCAGAGCTACTGGCTGTGTGCCGGCACCGCCTGCCCGACGTGCTGCTGCTTGACTTGCAGATGCCTCAGCAGGACGGCGGGGAAGTAGCTCAGGTATTGCTCAAGGAGTTTCCGGAGCTAAAAATCATCGTGCTGTCGATGTTCGCGGCCGATAAGTACATCGCACAAATGATGAAGCTGGGAGCCCGCAGCTACCTGCCGAAAGATGCCAATCAAGCCGAGATAGTCCATACGATTAACGAAGTCCTGACTACAGGCTACCATCTGACACCCCGTATTTCGCGGGCCATGATGCGAGGTGCACAGGAGGTGCCACAAAAACGCGCCACCTCGCTGTTCGACCCGGTATACTTCACGCCGCGTGAAAAAGAGGTATTACGGCTCATCTGTCAAGGGCTTACCAATCTGCATATCGCTGAGAAACTCTTTATCAGTAACCGCACGGTGGAATGCGATCGGCAACGATTACTGGAGAAAACCGAAAGCCCCAATATAGCCGGCCTGATTGTGTATGCCGCAAAAAACGGGTTTATCGAAACCTGATTCAGACCTGCGGAGAGACCATAAAATGGGCGGTCAAAACGTTTTTAGAGTCGCTGTACAGTAACGTGGCCTGAAATAACGCTTGCTACATAGTACTGACCTATGTGTACCGGTGACAGTTGTGCCCGGTGCTTCTACCAGTATACACCTGAGGCGTTTAATCTGAACCTCTGGTTCGACAAATAGGGTTGAGGAGCGGCGAGCACGCACCTGTCAGGTTGCAAGTAACGTAAAATTACGTGGCTTATTATCAGGTATTTATACGCTTGTCCGGCGATGCGGGGGTTGGGAAATTTGTCTTATCATCAACCCCCAACCGATGCTATGACAATGCAAGCAACCACTGGTACCACGCTCGTGCCAGCCACCGGCCTCGTGGTCGATAACTCGGGTGCCGCCCCCGGTACGCCCCCGCTCTTCTGCCTGTTTACGGAAGACTGGATTACCATGCAGACGTTCATTGTGCAGGCGCTGCAACTGCCAATCTCCACGGGCAACTTCCAAGCAAAGTACGGGACGTTCGCCGACGAAGCGGACATTGAGGGTTGCGTGGCGGCCATGCAGGCCGTGCAAAACCTGAGCGCGGATTTTGGCGACCCCACGGCCTTAATCAAGGAGATAGCGACCAATCCGTCCATTCTGCAGGGCGATACCGCACCGCCGCAGCTGTATACCCACATTGTGTGGTTCGCGACCAAGCTCTACCAAACGGCAACCACCTTCAATCAGACCCTGGGGCAATTCATGACGCTGCTCAACAGTGTCCCGGCCGACCAGCGCCAGCAGCTGGTAACTGAGATTCTGACGGGTCCGGGCGGGCTGCAATCCTCGGCCGTGGCTATGGGCAAGTTGGCCAACGACCTGAACCAGGCGCTGGCCCAGTTCAACCTTAAGCTGGCGCCCTCCACGACGACGATGGCCACCTACAGTGGCAATGCCACCAAGTTCTACACGGACGTAACCAACGATATCAACGCCGACATCTCAGACGTGGCCACGTACCAGCACGAAGCCGACGTGGATTATAAGCTCTGGCGCGATTTAACGATATCAGCCACAACGGTTTCCATTGGACTGGTAATTTTGACGTTGGGGATGGCCTGGCCGCTGGCCGCCGTGGCCGCCGGGGTTCTGGGCTCGCAGGCCGCCAAAGCCCGCTCGGCTTATAATGCCGCGCTGGACCAAGTGAATAACGCGAACGCGGATGAGCAGAAAAAAATTGCCCTTAAGACTGACCTGGACGCCTTCAACAAGCAGATGCTGCCAGTCAACCAAGCTGCCCAAAACTTCTCGGATACGCTGGCGAAAATAGAAGGCGTATGGTTGCAGATTGGCGTTGACCTGGGGTACATCGCCACAACCTTTACGCCCGATAAGGTGAACAACCTGCCCGCCTGGCAAGAGGCTATGCAGCTGGACGATGCCACGCAGGACTGGCAGACTATTGCCACCGCCGCGTCGGACTACACGCAAAATTCCCTGGTGTCTTACCACATCCTCAACTTCGGCGACGCGCTGCCTCCCGACCCGTCAAACTAACAATTGGGGCGAGCCGGCCCGCTGTCGGCTCGCCCCAATTGTGGGTATACACTTCGTACACTAGCATAGCGAAAACAATGGCAACTCTCGCGACTCAGGGTAGTCCTGTATTGGACTGGACGACCTTAAAAACCCAGGCGGCCCCTTATACGAGCCTAGTAAGCACCACGGACCCGGTTAGTGGCCTGGTCGATGTGACTTATTACGGCCTGCAAACCAGCTTGTCGGAGGTGATGAAAAACGCCCCGGCCCACGGGCTGCACGGGGTAGCCATCTTTGCCGACACCCTGGTGCTCGATGTTGCTACCGTGGCCGCCGCCGGCCTGCTGCTGGTAGCGCGCAGCCTCGATGTAACCCAACTGGCGGGCCAGCCGCTGATGGTGGCACCCGGCACGAAAAGCGACGTAATCGCGCAGGTGCTGGTCGGCGGAACAACGGGCGGCGCTCTCCGCCTCACCGTAGCCGGCCAGGAAGCGAGTGCGGTTGCGCCGCCCGTCGGCACCGATGCCGCCCGAGTCACCACCTACGTTTCGGCCGACGGGGCGGCTTTCAACCAGCTGCCTTCCGGCGACGGCGCGGCGTACAACGGCCTGCTCGGCTCGGCTTGGATGATGAACACGCTGTACGCCAGCTACTCGGCGGCGGCCTGGCTGATGGAGGATACGGTGCAGGGCGCATCGGTGGCCGCGCAGGCCATGCTGGCCTGGATAGTTACCTGCACCACCAGCCTGGTTGCCAACAATAACCTGCCCAGCGATTATTCGCAGCTCTACAACCAGGCCTCGGCCCTGCTGGTTACGTTGAACGTGGCGCCCGGCGCTACGTTTGTGCCGGTGCTGTCGGGGACTTACTACAGTCAGCACACGAGCGATATTATCACCGTAATCCGGGATTATGAAAGTAAGCTGTCCACGCTGGATACCCAAACGGATATTGTGCAGGCTATTGCGACGGTCAGTGCGGCGCTGCAGTCGGTGGCCACCGACGAGGTAGCGCCGCTGCAAGTGCAGCTCGACAGCCTGTCGGCCAACAGTGCGTCGTTGTTCGACGACATCACGACCCTGCGCAACCAGTTTCAGCTGCAAAGCCAGCGGGCGCACACGGCGTTTGAGGTGCTGGTCAACGAAAGTGCGCTGGCCGCCATCATGGCTACACTCAAGGCGGCGCTGGATATGACCTTGAGCGGCATCAGCCTGTGCTTTGATGCCGCCAAAGCGTATGAAGGGGATGTGGGCGCGCTCAAAGATGCCGTCAGCGATGGCGTAGCGACCATCCAAAACCTGATTGCGACCATCCAGCAGGGGCAGGGTGGGGGCGGCGTCGGCGACGACTTGTCGGCCCAGGCGGCCGCTTTGTTGCAAACGCAGATGGCGACCATGCAAGTAGTGCTCGACGCGCGTCTGCTCTACCAGCAGGCCCTGGCTAACCAGAGCGGCGGTGTGCTGCCCACCAGCCTAGCGGCCGTTACCATCGACCCGCTTACCGATTGGGATAACTACTTGGCGGCGGTCGAAGCCCAAATCAGCAGCGTGAAGCGCAGCGTAGGCGACGGGGCGCAGGATGCGGCTGACAACTACCTGGCCAGCCTCAAAATCCTTGCCGGCTATGGCAAAGCCATTGGGGGCAAATTTGGGGCGTATGTGGCGCAACTGGTGCAGGCAGCCATTGTGATGGCCCAGATTAAAGCCGCCAACGACGTAGAGCAGCGGTGGGCCGACGTGCAGGCCAATGCCACCTCCGAGGCAGAAAAGCTGGCGGCGCTGAAGGCCCTGGTGCAGGGCCGAATGCAGGCCATGAAGCGCTCGCTCTATCTGGCTTGGACTTACTACGCGGCGTCCTACTTCTACCTCAACTTTCAGTCGCCGCCCCGCGTGCTGCACCTGGACATGAGCGCGGCCGAAATGGAAGTGGCGCTCGTGGGTGTGGCAGACTGGGTGGCGCAAGCACTCAGCAGCACCCCGGATGGGCAGCATGTGCAATTGCCCAGTACTAGCGCGTCCATCGAGCTGGACTTTGCGATTTTGCAGCAAGGCGGCGAGCCGGCGGGGGCGGGCGATGCAGCGCTGTTAAGCAAACTGGACGATGGCTCCTGGTCGCTGGTTTTTACGGTGCCCCTGGGCTCAAGCCAGCTTGATGGCGTGCTGCCCAACAGCGGCAACGTGGCCATCTGGATAACCGAAGCATCCTTTTTCCTCGATGGCATCACGCCCAACAGCAAAGGCAACGTGATTGCGCTGATTTCCACCTCCGGGACGTATCAAAACGGCTTCGGAGCCGCGCACGGCTACACCTTCGTCACGAAGGGGCTAAGCGGCAACTACGCCTACCGCGCAGTCGACGAAAATGTATACAGTAGCTGGCTGATTAACAGCGCAGTTTACATGACACCCACCCCGTATTCGCAGTGGAATGTCTTCCTGGCTGCCAACGGCGGTGACCCCAGCACGGCTACCCGCTTGCGCGTGGTGTTAAAAGTCGTCTACGCGACTTCGTGAACCGGGCCGGGGCTTTTGGGGGCGCACTTGGCTGCGTCCCCAAAAGC